>CAZNYB010000036.1:22165-24641 GCA_964577155.1 uncultured Thermomicrobiales bacterium
TCATGATAACTGCCTCCATCGTCGGCGGCACCGGCTACACCGGCGGCGAGTTGCTCAGATTGCTGCTCGGGCACCCGCAGGTTGAGATTCAGCAGGTGACCTCACGCTCCCAGGCGAAAAAGTTCGTCACCACGTCACACCCGAACCTGCGCAAACAGACGACGTTGAAATATGTCGACCCGGCTGATCTTGAGCCGTGCGACATCCTCTTTGTCTGCGTGCCGCACGGGGCAAGCGCCGATCAGGCCCGGCAGTTCACCTCGATTGCAAACACGGTTATCGATCTGAGCGCGGATTTCCGGCTCAACAACGCCGCCGACTACCCGACCTGGTACCGCTGGGAACACCCGGATACCGAGTTGCTCTCCCGGGCTACCTACGGGTTGCCTGAGCTACACCGCGCCGAGATCGCCGAATCGGACTACATCGCCAGCCCTGGCTGCATGGCGACGGCCGGCATCCTGGCGTTCTACGCTGTCGTCAAGGCCGGACTGACCGACCTGGAGATGCCGCTGGTGGTCGAAGCAAAGACCGGCTCCTCCGGCGCTGGCGGCGAGGCCGGACCGTCAACCCATCACCCGGAACGCAGCGGCATCGTCCGATCATTCCAGTCCACCGGGCACCGGCACAGCGCCGAGATCATTCAGGAGCTATCCCTGAACGGCTGTCAGCCAAAGGTGAGCTTTACCGCCACCAGCATCGAAGCCGTCCGCGGTATCCTGGCGACAGGCCACGTCTTCACCCGTGAACCGGTGACGGATCGGGATCTCTGGCAGGTGTACCGGGAGGTGTGGGGCGACGAGCCATTCATCCGTATCGTCAATGAGCGGCGAGGCATCCACCGTGTCCCGGAACCGAAGATCCTCTCTGGCACCAATTTCTGCGATGTCGGGTTCGAGGCCGATCCACACAGCAATCGAGTTGTCGTCACCGCCGCCCTCGACAACCTGATGAAAGGCGCAGCCGGGCAAGCTGTTCAGGCCATGAACATCCGATGCGGCTTTGCGGAGACGACCGGGCTTGAGTTTGCCGGGCTGCACCCGATATAGAGGTTGATTCATGCGTGTTTTCGCTACAACCGTTTTCTCCCGGTCAAGGCTTCCTGGCGACGATCAGAAAGCGCGGCGTTTCAATATCGATGTAGCCCCGTTCATGGATCAGGCAGTGAAGCTCAAACAGCTGGTCACAGTAGCGATCAACGCTGAAATCAGCGATCTGCCAGGGAAGCGCCGAGAGGTGGTAGATGACCGCGCCAATGTCGTAAAAACGGGTCAATGGCGACGCCTCCTCCCGCCGCACGATCTCGAATCCAGCGTCACTGAGTTCGTCGACCACGTAGCTGAGATTCCAGTGCAGAAATTCATCGTATTCCAGCGCGCCAAGCAATCGGTTGAGTTCGTTTTCGTTCGTGCCTTCGACCTGCTGGGTGACAAACAGCCCGCCCGATTGCAGGATGCGCAACAGTTCCAGCGGCGCGTAGGACTCGTGCCGGTTGATGATCAGATCGAACTGATTGTCCTCAAACGGCAATTCGGCGTCTTCCGCAAACGAACGGACCGTCACGCCAAGCGGTTCCAGCCGCTGCCGGGCAACCGGCACATTTGGCAAGTAGCCCTCGGTTGCGCTGGTGTTCGGCGGCAACGGCTGCAGCAGCGCCAGAAATTCACCGCCTCCGGTGCCCATATCCAGCATCGAGTGCGCGCGACGCAACAATGGCAGGATAACCGAGGCGTAACTCCAACTCATCGGCATCATCACCACCCGGCCGGTCTCGAGAATGTGCCGGAAGTCCCAGCCGGCAAACGGTTGCCGACCATCGGCAAGGAACAGTTCAAAATCTTCAGCGATCTGTCGATCAACCATCCTGGTTCCCCGTTCTCGCTATCCACACCTCGACGAAAGGACGTTTGCGGCTCATGATAGCTCCCATCGTTGTCAAACTCGGCGGAAGCGCTGGCATAGATCCAGCTCCAACGCTGGACGACCTTGCCTCGCTCTGGCCAGCCCAACCGGTGATCTTCGTTCACGGCGCGAACGCGGCGCTGGATGCATACGTCCGCCAGCAGGGTCGTGAACCGCTGCTCGTGACATCAACCAGGGGTCAGGTCAGCCGTTTCACCGACCAGCAGGCGATGGACGACTTCCTGGCGATCTATGCCGGCCAGACGAACAAACGGCTGGTCGAAGGATTCCACGCCCGCGGCGTCAATGCCGTCGGCTTGACCGGGATGGATGGCGGGATTGTACAGGGCAGGAGAAAAAGCTCTATTCGCATCGTTGAAAACGGCAAGCAACGCGTGCTGCGCGGCGACTATGCCGGCAGTATTACCGATGTCGACACGACGTTGCTGGATATGCTGCTTGCGAATGAATTCTTGCCGGTGCTTACCCCGCCCGCCGTCAGCGACCAGGGCGAGGCGATCAATGTCGACGGCGATAAAATGGCGCTGCAGATCGCCATCGCCATGCAGGCATC
>CAZNYB010000036.1:24741-37399 GCA_964577155.1 uncultured Thermomicrobiales bacterium
CAAGCCCTGGCTGGAGTGGGGACAGTTGTAGGGGGAGGCCCTGAGGACGGCCCTCACCCTAAATCCCTCTCCCACGAAGCGGGGAGAGGGACTTCAAGAGCGAGACCGAAAATGTAGTTCTTGCTCCCTTTCCTACGAAGCGGGGAGAGGGACGTTAGGACCGAGCCTAAACATGTATTGCTTGTCCCCCTCTCCCCGTTTCGTGGGAGAGGGGTTAGGGGTGAGGGAAGTTCTTATGCCATCCAACGTTGAAATTACCGACATCGACCGGCGGCTACAGCCGGAAATCTACGCCAAACGGGGTATCGCCTTGGTCCGCGGTGAAGGAGCATTGCTCTGGGATGCCGATGGCAATCAGTATATCGACGCGATGAGTAACTACGGCGTGAATATCCTCGGTCATGCCCACCCGGCAGTGACCGAAGCCATCTGCACCCAGGCTGGACGGTTGATCAACGCCCACCAGTCATTTGCCAGTGACATTCGAGCAGAATTTCTGGAAACACTCATCGAGATTGCGCCGGAGCCAATGAGCCGTGCCTGGCTCTCGAATTCCGGTGCGGAAGCGATCGAAGCTGCACTACTGTTTGCTCGTGCCGTCACCGGCCGGACCAATCTGGTGGCCATGCAAGCCGGGTATCACGGGCGAACCGGCGGCGCGGCGGAGGCAACTGCGCCAAAACGCGATCAGATCGGTTCGCCGCGTTGCACCCACGTGCCATTCAACAATCTTGATGCGCTGGATGGCGCGGTCGACGACCAGACAGCCGCGATCTTCGTTGAACCCATTCAGGGAGAAGCTGGCATTGTCGTGCCGGACGATGGCTACCTGAACGCCGCCGCCGAGATCGCCCGTCGCAATGGCGCATTGCTAGTGCTCGACGAGGTGCAGACTGCCTTCCGAACCGGAACGTTCTTCGCCGCCGAACATGACGGCGTCGAAGCCGACATCATCTGCACCGCCAAAGCGCTGGCCAATGGCGTGCCAATTGGCGCAACGCTAGTCACTGAGGCCATCGCCGCTGAGATTCCAGCCGGCAGCCATGGCTCGACATTCGGCGGCAACCCGCTGACCTGCGCAGCCGGGCTGTCGACCATTTCCGCGATTCAAGAGGAAGGACTGCTGGAGAGAAGCGTCGAAGGCGGATACAGGTTGCGGTCCGCCATCAATGCGCTGGAGATCCCGATGATCCGAAGTGTTCGCGGGCGAGGTCAGATGACCGGCGTCGAACTGCGCACTCGGGTGACCCCGGTCTTGCGAAGTCTCCAGGATCAGGGCATCCTGGCACTCCCGGCAACCAGCCGTATTCTCCGGTTCCTTCCGCCGCTGGTCATCACAGACGAGCAGATCGATCAGGTAGTGGTCGCACTTGGCGAAGCGTTGAGTTGACTGTCACACCATTGGATCAGCCGCTCTCCCGAAAAAGTCGGGAGAGCGGCTTGAGCGTCAGGGGTGTTGTCGAGAAGGGTTACCTTGACGGTTCGATGTTCTGGTTGATCCTGAAGACATTGTCTGGATCGTAAGAATTCTTGATCTCCACTAGTCGATCGTAGTTCCGTCTGTACGAAGCCCGGATTCGATCATCCCCTTCTTCTAGCAGGAAATTCACGTATCCGCCCGGATCTGAATACGGCCGCAATTCTTCATGATAGCTGCGGACCAGTCGGATTCGATCTTCATTGGTCGCTGGATCGGGGTTGATGCCGAGGATATTGTGAGTTGCGAGAGCATCTCGGAACGGGAAGGCTGTTGCATCGACATCAACATCGTGGATCGCACCATTGAGCGGGTAGATATGAACACCTGACCTGGTATCCGGAACTTCTGGCGCACGGCGAGCATGAATCGCAATAGCCTCATCCGGAAGTTCAGATATCACATCTGATTTCCAGTAGTGTTGATGTCCTTCAGGTACGAGATCGTCAAGCATTGATTGTAGTGCTGGATAGGGCATCGGTCCCAGCAGATCGAGTGCTGGTTCCGTGACTTCGCGGAATGGTTTGACTGCATCCTCAGCGTTCTCCATGTCGCCGGTATAGCAGACAATAAAAGCGGCGAGCGGTTTGAAGTGCAAATGCTCCGGCATCATCGGTTCTGGATCGCCCTGATGGACTGCAAAGAAGGCGCTGATCTCTCGTGGTGCGTCCGGTAACCACTCTCGGAAAAACTCGAGCAATTGTGTTGTCTCTTCGGCCGGATAGAAAATCGGACCGCCAAAAATGGTTCCCACTTCATGCAACTTGAAAGTAAAGGACGTAACAATTCCGAAGTTGCCACCGCCGCCCCGCAACCCCCAAAAGAGATCCGGGTGCTCGTCAGCGCTCGCCTTGACAAAGCGGCCATCAGCCAATACCACGTCAGCTTCGATCAGATTATCCAAACTCAACCCGTGGCGGCGTGACAGGTAGCCAAATCCACCACCAAGAGTCAAACCGGCCACGCCCGTCGTTGAAATGATCCCGCTGGGCGTTGCCAAACCAAAAGCATGGGTAGCATGATCGACATCGCCCCAGACCGCTCCACCATCGACGCGAGCTATGCGAGCCTCCGGATCGACCTGGACGCCGTTCATCCTTGAGAGGTCAATGACGATTCCGTCGTCAACTGTCCCTTTGCCAGCCACATTGTGCCCGCCACCGCGGACAGCGATGGTGAGGTCCTGCTCACGGGCAAACTGAACGGCAGAGATGACATCAGCGACATCCTGGCAGTGGACAATGAGCGCTGGATGTTTATCGATCATTCCGTTGTAGACAGCCCGAGATTCATCATATCCGCTATCTCCCGGCTGGACTAGATCCCCCCGGATTGTTGGCGCGAGAGGATCGACCACTGCTTCTTCAAGGATGGTCATTTCTGTCGCGCTTGTCATGTGAGGTAATCCTCCTGTTCTGCAAATACCGCAAATTCAGCGGCCCATGAAAAAGTGTCGCTAAATTTTGAGTGAAACGTTAACCATAACATACGCTCGTAGATCGTCCTGTCAGCCGACTGCCACGAAGGCCTGCAAAGTGTTCTCAAGTCGTGCGGAATCCATTCGACTGTGCTCGCTGCGTTTGCCTCTGGGCATCTCCACCAACTCAGCAGCTAGACCTGATGGCCAGCATCAAATTGCACTCCCGGCAACCAGCCGTATTCTCCGGTTCCTTCCGCCGCTGGTCATCACGAACGAACAAATCGATGAGGTCGTCGATGCGCTGAGAGAAGCGCTCGAGTAGCAGAAAATCAGCCCTTCCCCCAGGCGCCAGGGAGAAAGGCCGATACAACACGGGTGGTTCTAGCCTACCTCGACGGCTGGATATTCTGATTAATATGGAAGATGTTGTCTGGATCGTAGACGTTCTTAACCTCAACAAGGCGTGGGTAGTTGCCTTTGTAGGCAGCCTGGACCCGGTCATCACCTTCTTCAGTCAGGAAATTCACATAACCGCCTGGATCAGAATACGGTCGCAACTCCTCATGGTACTCACGCACCAGCTTGATCCGGTCGTCATTGGTCGCCGGATCCGGGTTTATCCCGAGGATGTTGTGGGTCGCGAAGGCGTCCCGGAAGGGGAAAGCGGTCGCGTCGGAATCGACATCATGAATCGCGCCATTGAGCGGGTAGATGTGAACACCCGACCATGGATCGGGTACATCCGGAGCGCGCCGGGCGTGAATAGCAATCGCTTCGTCCGGCAACCCGTAAACGACATCCGACTTCCAGTAGTGCTGCAGGCCGGGCGGGTAGAGGGCGTCAAAGAGCGATTGAATTGCCGGGTAGGGTAGCGGACCCATCAGGTCGAGTGCCGCCTCGGCGACCTCACGGAACGGTTTCACCGCCTCCTCAGCGTTTGCCATATCACCGGTGTAGCAGACGACGAATGCCGAAGCCGGCATGAAATGCAGCTCTTCCGGTATGAATGGCGCTGGCGCACCCTGGTGAACGGCGAAGAAGGCGCTGATCTCTCTCGGCGCGTCCGGTAACCAGTCACGATAGAACTCCAGCAATTCAGTTGCTTTGTCTACCGGGTAGAAGATCGGACCGCCGTAAACGGTGCTGACCTCATGCAGCTGAAAGGTGAATGACGTCACAATTCCAAAGTTACCGCCACCACCCCGCAGACCCCAGAAGAGGTCCGGGTGCTCTTCTTTGCTGGCTGTGACGAAACGGCCATCGGCCAGGACAACGTCAGCTTCGATCAGATTGTCGAGGCTGAGGCCGAAGCGGCGTGAGAGATAGCCGAACCCGCCACCGAGCGTCAGGCCGGCTACTCCGGTCGTAGAGATAATGCCGGTCGGGGTCGCCAGGCCAAAGGCGTGGGTAGCATGGTCGACATCTCCCCAGACAGCGCCACCGCCTACCCTGGCTGTGCGCGCCACCGGGTCCACCTGAACGTTGTTCATCCTTGATAGATCGATGACAATTCCGCCGTCAACGGTCCCTTTGCCGGCCACATTATGCCCGCCACCGCGGACGGCGATGGTAAGTTCTTGCTCTCTGGCAAACTGGACTGCGGCGATCACATCTGCGACGTCTTGACAGTGGGCGATGAGCGCCGGATGTTTGTCGATCATCGCATTGTAGACAGCCCGTGATTCGTCGTAGTGGTCGTCTCCTGCCAGAATTAGATCGCCGCGAAGTTGGGTCGCGAAGGATTCGAGGTTCTCAGGCGATATCGAAGTCGGTGTTACTGTGCTCGCCATGGTTAATTCTCTTCCAATCTGTTGTTGATGTGCCGGATGCCCCGGCTCATCCACTGTTCTTTCTTGCGTATTGGTATGCACGGTAAATTACAGCCGCACGTTACCCTCCCGTCGGTCTTTGTGGATTTCAAGGCTTCGGAATCAGTCGTAGTTTGTCGTGGTGGTGGCTACTCGGGGTAGACTGGATCGATCGTGTGTCGTACCTCAACCACCCTATCAGCCGGCAGCTCGCCATGATAGGCGTGTTCACGAATGATGGCCTCATTGGCGGCGATGTAGACACAATAGATCGTGTCGTCGGTGACGTAACTCTCCACCCACTGGATGCCGGGTCCCAACCTGGCAATCGCCTTGTTCGATCGCGTAGCAGCCGCCAGGAGATCCTCTTCCGACATCGGTCCTTCGGTCAGCTTCCGCTCAATGATGAACTTCGGCACTACGACCCCTTTCAACACCCTGAACTTGCTCACCGGTTCATGTCATGCAACAGGGTACGAATACTAGTATCTACGTCTTGTCTATCATGCGCATCGTCAAAACTACTCATTTGCATGGGAGTCAGGCGACGAGACGCAGTGGGTAATTCTTGTAATCTGCTAGGCGATACCGTTCCGGACCGCGTAGGCAGCGGCTGCAGCGCGGGACTTGGCGTCTGTTTTTCGGAGAATGCTTGCCACATGATTAGCAACTGTTCGCGGCGAGATGTGCAGCGCGTTTGCGATCTCAATATCGGTATCTCCGTTGACGATGTGACGAAGCACATCCACTTCACGAGGCGTCAAACCGGCCGGGTAGTCAGTATCTGCAATCGCAACCTCCAATTTGTCCTTAGCTCCATCGATGCGGTCGATGATCAACCTTGCGCCGAGATGCTGCGCTTTCTTACGGGCATCTTCCAGTCGCCCGGCAGCTTGCTCAAGTTCTCCGTTTGCGATCGCTAGATTTGCAAAACCAATGGAAGTCAAGATCTGCTCATGTTGGACATTGCATGCCAGCGCCAGTTTCCAAGCATGTTGCAGCTGATTTTCGGCAAGCGCAAGCTGGCCGGATTCGAGATAGAGCTCGCCCAGTATGCGATACGCAACCATCTGAGCCAGAGGTTGCCTGGGTTCGCTCGCAAGTTCAAGCGCCTGACGAGCAAGGCTGGTAGCTCCTCCCACATCACCACAGAGCCGGAGGAGGCGTGCCCGCAGCAACAGCCCATCACTCTTGCCAGTCACCCGGTTGGTCGCATTTAGGAGATGTTCATGCCGGTTGATCCACTCACGGGCAGCCGGTAGATCGCCTTCGTCGAGAGCCAGTAATGCGACCACCTGCAACTGGGCCAGGATGAGGCTGAGCCAGACCTGGTCTTCCCGGTAGCTGAAGTCATGCGGCAGTCCAAGTTGCTGCAACGCCTGGACGCGTTCTGGATCGCACTGGTAGCGAGCGACCATCATCCCGAAAGGCAATGTCCAGAGACGAACATAACTAGTCAGACCCAGCGTCCTGGCGGTGATGTCGCGCACTTCGTCCCAGCGTCCGTCGAGGAAAAGCACCGGCGGGGAGATGATTCGTGCCGGGGTAATCGTCTGTTCGGTCGCCAGCCGCCAGGAGTCATTTCCGCATTGGGCGATCTGTTCTCGTTTGGCCAGATTATCCGCTTCGTACGGCAGGATCTCTTCCAGCAGGTAGAGATAGGACGTATGGGCAATGGAGACATGGTCTTCCTGGCTGATATAAATACCTAAGGTAGCATCAAATGCTTCTCGCGATGCTTCCGGATGGCCAAGCACGCCGAGGGCTATCCCCTGAGCCAGCAGCGCTTCAGCGTCGATGAGCGGGGTCCGTTGATCGTCCGGCAGCGCGAGGTACGATCCCGCGGCTTCAATCGCTCCTGCATACCGACCTGAGATCGCCCGCCAGACTGACAGAATTGCCGGTGCATGCTCGGTCAAATTTCCGGTGCGCTGCAGGATGCGTTCGCGGTCTGCCACTGGTAATTCATTCATAATCTCAATTGCGGCTTCGAGATCAGGCAGGCCATGTCTATCTGACGATACGTTGGTCCGACCTCGGACCCAAAGCGCCATAGCGGCCAAGGCCTGGTCGCCGTAAGCTAACGCAATCGTTTCAGCCTGGTGGATACAGTTGAACGTGTCGGCCGGCGAATTGTATCGTAGACACTCGGCCAGCTGCAGCAACAGCCAGCCACGGTCCCGGTCACGGCCAGTCTGATCATCTAGCAGTTCAATTGCGGCTTCAAACCGTGCCGCTGCTTCCTGCCAGGCCCAGGATCGCCAGGCTTTGGTGCCGACTTGCTGCAACCACTCAACGGCTCTGACATCTCCAATTTGCTGGAAGTGATAGGCAATACGCTCCGGCTCTGGCGAATCGAGATTGATCAGGGCTTCGGCAACTTGCCGGTGCAGCCGGCGCCTCCGCGGCGGCAGGATCTGTTCGTAGATGGCCTGGCGATACAGCCCGTGTTGAAATCGAACACGAGCGCCATACGGTTCGGCAACCAGCAGCCAGGCATTAACTGCTTCCTCAGTAGCATTTAGAATCGCGTCCTCCGAAACCTCCGCGATCTGCCCCCAGAGGTCGAGCGGTATCTCCTCGCCAATGACCGCAGCTATCCCAAGCAGCTCTCGGGCGCTCATTGACACCCGGTTTAGCCGTGCTTCAGCTATCTGTTGGACAAGTAGCGACAGATGACTACCCTGCAACTCGCCAAGCTGCCACCGGCCACCTGTTCGCCAGAGTGCCTGTTCCTCTTCAATCGTTCGCATGGTTTCTCTGGCAAAAAGGGGAATGCCTTCGGAGCGGAGTTCCAAATATTTCGTCAGCTGAATTTCGGCATCCTGATCCAGTTCATAATTGTGATGAACCCAACTTCGCAATGCGTCATGGTCCAGCGGATGAAGATCAACACGGCTTGCGTCAGATTCACGAACCAGCAGGGGCACTAATGAGAAGAGGGTATTCCCGCTAGCCATCGCTTCGGTTCGAAAAGTGACGACGATCATCGTCGGCATGGAAGCCAGATGCCGGCTCAGGAAGCGCAGCAACTCGAGACTCGCATTATCTGCCCAGTGCGCGTCATCGAGCACTATCAACAGTGGCTGCTCTTCCGACTGCCGCCTTAAAAAATTCAGTATCTGGCGATAGAAAACATCTGGGGAGGTGACCTCCGGAGTCGAACCGTCTGGCTGTATTGGCAATGAGTCAGCCGTCGTGCTGAACGCTTCCAGTATCTCCAGCCAGGGACCAAATGCAGGAGTAATCGAAAGATCATAGCTGCGACCTGTCACCACTCTGACGTTTGCGTCAAGTGCCAGCCGTCCGAGTTCTTCGACCAACGCCGTCTTCCCGATACCAGCTTCTCCTCCGATCAAAGTCAGGCTGCCCAGTCCGGCTAGCAACTCTGACAATAACTCCTGCACGTGTGATTGCTCGCGCTCACGGCCAAAAAGCCTGACCGCAGCATTGCGATCTCCTTGTGCCCGGTACCGTCTTGTGCTGGCATCTCCCATGGTGTCGCCATGCCTGATCGAATTTCGTATTCCTCGTGATCTAATTATTGCACCGTCAGTCTGAAGTCGTTGTGGACAACCATAGCTACAGATTGGCTTTTGGGTAACTTGTGTTTATCTTGCTCTCAGTCAATAGGGAAAATCTCTACGTCGCCGTCAGCGCCCGGCTGTTTCATCCGGTAGCTGGCCAGCGCGTCATAGTCGATGCTGGCGACCTGGCGGGCGTACCGGACATGGTTGGCGATCAGATAGAGCCAGCCAATCCCGGCGATGGCACACAGCAGAATGATCTTGAAATCCATTATCAGCTCCCTGAATACAGATCCTCTTCAAACCTGCATTCATCGTAGGGAGCCAGGCACTGTTAGCGTGTGTCCTGTTTTACAGCCTGACAGTGCACTCACTAACAACTGTGCCGGGCATCGTGTTAACTGAACGATCCTGAATACGGTTCGGAACCGGTTCCCGCCTTCCCGTCTTCCCGCCTTCCCGCACTCGCTCCAGCACATACTCGACAACAAGTCCAGGAATATCGACGCCGGTCGTGTCGATGCTGTTGCGGAACTCCATCGTGGCGTTGATCTCATTGACCAGCAGCCCACCTTCAGATTCAAAGAGATCGATGGCCAGCAAACCTTCACCGACGGTTGCGGCGCACCGCCGAGCGAGATCAGCAATTTCCGGTGTCACCGGGCAATTGGTCGCCAGCCCGCCACGGGCGGTATTGGTGATCCAGTGATCCGAGCTTCGGAAGATCGCGCAGATCGTTTCGTCCCCAACGACGAAGACCCGGATATCTCGCCCTCGCTTGGCGATGTATTCCTGAATAAAGAGCGATCCATGGTGGAAGGACCCTAGCTCCAGCTTTTGCCGGACGACCTCCCGTGCCGTGTCAGGTCCATTCACCTTCGCTAGCAACCGCCCCCAGGAGCCAACCGGCGGCTTGATAACTGCCGGGTAGCCAACCTCGTCGAGTGCCCCCAGGGCGTCCTCAGTGGAAAAGGCTACCCGCCACTCCGGCTGGGGAATCCCTGCCCGGGCCAGCAGCGCCGCGGTATGAATCTTGTCGTTGCAGCGCTCCAGCAGTCCGGCAGAATTGACCACCGGCACGCCTCGCGTTTCCAGCAGCGTAGCAACATGATAGGTGCGCTGCTGGGAGATCCCGCGTGCAAGCACAATATCCCAGTCAGGATTGCTATCCATGCCGCCAAGGATCAAACGACGATCGTCAACTTGCTGGCAGGGAATTCCACGGGCAGCGAACGCCGTGAGAAGCAACTGTTCTTCCGCCCGTAGCGGGCCATAGGTCAGTCCAACTCGGGGAGTTGATAAACAGTAAGGAACCATCGATCCATTCTCGCTCTCAAGTAGTTAAACAGGCTAAACGCTGCCAGGGCGTCGCCAGACGGGAAATCCCGCCGCGACAACCCGCAGGGTTTCGCCTTGATTGGAGCAAGAATGTATCGCGTTGCTGCGTACGTACGCATATTGATTGACGTTTCAGGATATTGAGTGTTGTACTGGTGTGTCAATCCGAACCACAATCAGGTGTCAGCGCGCATCGTAGCTAGATGGAGTGTAAATGTTTGGCCGCCATCGCACAATAGCCGGTAAACATTTGAATGGGCAACCAGCAATATGAAGGGACATAGAGATGAACCAGAACTCGCTTCCGATTCCAATTGAGCTCTATCAGGAACGGAGGCAACGCTGCCGGGTCGAAGCAAGTACCCGAGGGCTGGACGGGCTCATCGTCTTCAGCCGGGATCCGGACCGAGCCGGTAACGGCCTCTACCTGGCGAATCACCGGCCAATTGCCGGTTCGCATCCATCGATGTACGATCAGCGCGGGCGCGGCTACTGCGCCGTCATCATCCCGATCGATCAGGAGGAGACGCTGCTGGTCACCTCGCCCTACTACGAGCCGGACGTAACCGTCGACCGGGTCGCGGTCGACACCAACATGCCGCGCGGTATCGCCTCCGTCATCGCTGGCTACGGACTCGACCAGGGCAAACGCTGGGGACTGGCTGGGGAGGAGTTCCTGCCGGTTCTGCTCTACCGCGATATCAACGCGGCGTTGCCGGGTTGTGACTTCTTCTTCGCCGACGATATCGTCTGGTCGTTACGGGCAATAAAAGATGACACCGAGCAAGCCATCCTCCGGGAGGCGGCGCGGATCGCAGATGCTGGAGCCGAAACCGCCATGGCTGCCTTCCAGGCCGGGCGCACCGAGCAGGAAGTCGTCGCCGACATCGACGCCACACTACGGTCACATGGCGCGACCGAGACCTCGCTCACCTGTCAGTCCGGTGTCTACCGCTCCGGCGAACCGCTGATCCGTCCCTTCGCCACCAGCCGGGTGCTTGAGCCAGGCGACATGGCCCAGCTAGAGATCCGTGGCGCGTACAACGGCTACCGGTTCGATATCTGCCGGTCGGCTGTCGTCGGACCGCCGACCGATGTCCAGCGGCGCCTCTTCGAGACAGTCGAGGAGATGCTGGATGAGATCATCGCCTTCGCCAGACCAGGCATCCGCGCCGAGCAACTCCAGGATATCTGCGATGAGATTGCCCACCGGGAGGGGTTGGACGGCTACCAGTCGATGCACTTTGGCGGTCCTAGCACCTACTGCGGCCACGGGCTGGGCATCTCCAGCGACGAGCCGCCGGTGCTCTTCACCGGCGACAAGACGATCCTCCGGCCTGGCATGTACCTGACCCCGGAACCCGGCATCTACCGTCACCCGGCAGGCGGTCTGCGGCTCGAAGACGACATCCTGATCACCGACGACGGCTGCGAGAACCTGAACCGCACCCGCCGCTGGTGGTGGTCGGGAGAGTGAAACGCCCTCACCCTGCATCCCTTTTCCATAATGCGGGGAGAGGGACATTAAGATAGGGAAGAACCGCGACCTCAGGGCAACATCTTCTCTTGTCTTCCTCCCCTCTGCCTGTCTTTGTGGGAGTGGGGACAGAGGGGTGAGGGTTCCCCGGCTAACGAAAGGACAATCAATGACAAATCTCAATCCTGTCCGCTGGGGCGAATGTACCCGCGACCTGATCGAGGCTGCCGCCAGGCGTAACGCCCTGGTCGTCGATACCGACATCTATCAGGTCGAACGGGCCACCGTCGAAGGTGGCGAGCAAGCCTGGACGATGATCACCGACCGTCTCGCCGATCGCTTCCGGCTCTTCGTGGACATGAAACGGAACCATGAGTCCCCCTAAAGTCCAGATCGGTGCGGGTAGCGACAATATAGGGAAGTAGCGGCGAGAAAACTTGTGCCGATCTCCTCTAACCGCCAGCGAGAACCTCAATTCGTAGCTGACCAACTCAAGAAAAACGAGGTAAAAAATCGTCCCCGGTCGGTGGGGGAGAACCGCCGGGGACGAGGAGGAAAGGGAAGTGAGTTGTCGCGGGCCAACAGGCTGCTGAAATCCTGGGTGGAATAGGAGAATCAGGTACGTAGAGAAGAACGTGCTCCTGCCTGCCCGCTTTTGACAGGTCTCGATATCTGTAACGACACAACTGCCCGAATTATTCCCATCTAGCAGTGACCAGCCATGGTAGGTTAGGTGCATATTTTTCTTGCCATTCTCTCGCGATACGGAGGAAAACAGCACATGGCAATCAGGCGCAACGAATCACACCTTGAACTCCGCCGCTGGGTACGGGAACTGTGCGACAGGTTTCCCGGCGAGTACTGGCAACGTCTTGAAAAGAATAGCGACTACCCGTCTGAATTCATCGCCGCACTGACCGAATCCGGCTTCCTGGCTGCGCTGATTCCGGAGCAGTACGGCGGCCTCGGTCTCAGCCTGACCGAAGCGGCGGTTATCTGTGAGGAGATCAACCGTTCCGGCGGCGTGGCCAGCCCGGTCCACGGCCAGATGTACATGAGCACCCTCTTCCGGCACGCTACCGAAGCGCAGCGGGAGGAGTATCTGCCGCAGATTGCCAGCGGTGATCTACGACTCCAGGCCTTCGGCGTCACCGAGCCAGATGCGGGCACCAACACGACCGGCATCCGGACGACAGCGGTCAAAAGAGACGGCCGCTGGCTGATCAATGGTCAGAAGATCTTTATCTCACGGGTTAACAACTCAGACCTGATGCTGGTGCTGGCCCGCACGACGCCGGTTGACCAGGTCGAGAAACGGTCTTTGGGCATGTCGCTCTTCCTCTTTCGCATCGCCGACGCCGGGCCGGGCTTCGAAGCCCGCACGATTGACATGCTGATCAACAACGACACCAACCAGATCTTCTTCGACGATCTCGAGTTGCCGGAAAAGAGCCTGATTGGCGAAGAAGGCATGGGGTTCCGTTACCTCCTCGACGGCCTCAACACCGAGCGGATCCTGATCGCCGCCGAGTGCGTCGGCGACGGCCGCTGGTTCGTCGACCGGGCGGTCGAATATGCCGGCAGCCGGGTCGTCTTCGACCGGCCGATCGG
>CAZNYB010000037.1:0-36341 GCA_964577155.1 uncultured Thermomicrobiales bacterium
GACACCGCCTATCTCTTCGACAACTCCGGCCAGCAGGTAGATGCCTTCAGTTATTAGGCTGAGTCAATCGGGAGCAGGTCAGTAAAGACACTGCAGTGTTTGTTGAATTACATGTGTATGCAAAATGACGGGAATATGAAAACTTTCTCCGACCATTTCACGGTAAATTTCAGGTTGCAGATGACAACCTTCGACCTGCACAGATCAGCAAGAGAAGAGGGGCCGCAAGGTCAAAGTTCTGACGAAGTTTAGTTTACATCGTTTACAGACGTGCTAATATGCTTGAACTTCATGCTGCGGTTGAAAGCGTAGTCATTTTCATCTCTTAACGAGTCCCGCACATTAAATAATTTTATGTTCCTAGCTGAATTGTGAGCGATTATTGTCAGCTGTTATCTTTCTCGTTCAGGACGACGGGCAATTGCTTGAAATGAAAGAGCAGTTGTACGAATCCGAAGATTTACTTCAGAGACTGCTTTCAGACTATCCCGATCTGCTCGCCGGTAGCCAGATAGATTCGACGGAACCTCGCAAGTGGGTGCTTGTATCGCGTGAGATAGGAGTGCCATCGGAGGAAAGCGGTGGTAGCCGGTGGTCCATCGATCATCTCTTCCTCGATCAGTCCGGTATCCCAACTTTCGTTGAAGTGAAACGTAGCTCTGATACTCGCATCCGGCGCGAAGTCGTGGGTCAGATGCTTGATTATGCTGCGAATGCGGTGGTCTACTGGCCTGTTGAGGAAATACGTGAGCGATTTGCAGCGCGTTGTGAACGTGACGAACTCGATCCAGACGAAGAGCTAGAGGAGCATCTTGGTGTCACAGATGCAGAGGTATTTTGGCAAGGTGTACAAACGAATCTTCGTTCTGGCTGTGTTCGACTGCTGTTTGTTGCTGATGAAATTCCGGTTGAGTTGCGTCGAATCATTGAATTTCTCAACGTGCAAATGGATCCAGCTGAAGTGCTGGCAGTTGAAGTAAAGCAATATACAGGTAGCGGGCAACAAGCACTAGTGCCTCGGATTATTGGACAGACGGAGCAGGCTCGACGTTCAATGGCTCGTAACCGTCAGGGCTGGGCGACCGAAACAGCAGTAGCTGCCATGCAATCCGCGTTTGATGAACGGCAGTTAGATGTACTGGAAAAGATACTCAGTTGGATATCCAGCCGCCCTGAACTGTCGACGTCGGTATTGCCGAGCCGGCCAGAGGCGAATTTTTACGTTAATTTTCGGTATGAAAATGTCCGCCACCAGATCTTTTCCGTCTGGAGAGAGTATGAGCGTGTACTCATTGAGTTTCAGCGTATTGCTAGGAATCCGCCGTTCGAAAGAGAAATTCTGCGTCGCGAGTGGGCGGATAAATTAAACGCGATTCCAGGAGTCAACATACCTGGTGACCAGCTTAAAAAACATCCCGGTATACCGCTTGCCACTCTTGCGCAGAACCAAAACCTTCAGCAGTTTTTTGAGGTTGTAGATTGGGTTATCGAACAGATTCGTACAGAATATACGGTCTGAGCTAACGTGAACTAGAAAGCTAAATAATGTTTAAGAGTCCTGAACATTTTCGAAGTGAGTTTCCTATCGCAAAAGAGTGGGTGTATTTCAACCATGCCTCGCATGGCTTCTATCCGCAGCGGACGGTGACGGCGATCAAGCATTTTGCCGACTTTGGCGCGGATCCCGTTGCCTATGATGTCGATTTCAATGAATCACTGAAACGGGAAACCCGGGAACGGGTCGCGCAACTCGCCAACAGTAACCCGGATCTGGTCGCCTTCAGTTCGTCGCTCTGTGAGTCGATGAATCTCTTTGCCAATGGCATGTCCTGGCAACCCGGTGACAATGTCCTGGTTGCCCGTGAGGAGTTTCCTTCAGTTATTTATCCCTGGGTCAACCTCCGGAAACGCTACGGCATCGAGGTCCGCCGGGTTGAGAAGAATAGTAATGGCCGGACCGACCTCAGCCTCTTTCAACAGGCGATGGATCGGCGGACGAGAGCGATCGCTATCTCGCATGTTGAGTGGAGCGACGGCTACCGCAACGACATTGCCGCGTTGGGAGAGATCTGCAGAAAGCAGGACATCGAACTCTTCGTCGATGTGACCCAGTCGATGGGAGCACAGCCGATCGACGTGCCAGGCTGGGGCGTCAGCGCCGTGGCGACCCATGTCTACAAGTGGTTGCTGGCCGGTCATGGATTGGGCGCGATGATCTTCAACGAGGATGCCATCGACCGGATCTACCCGACCTATGCCGGGGTGCACTCGTTTCAGACCGGGATCGAGGACACACACTTCAGCTACGACGACACCAGTCAGGACATCCCGTTCCAGCCGCTGGCTGAGCGGTACCAGACCGGCGGCTTCGACAAGCTCTCGATGACAGCTCTGCACAGCTCGCTGTCGCTGATTCTGGAGGCAGAACCTGTCAGAAGTAGCAAACATGGCATCGAACTTGTTGATCAGATCGCCGAGGGAGCGATGGCGAAGGGCTACCGGATCGTCTCCGATCTGAGTCCGGAACACCGCTCCCAGTTCCTGGCGATCACGACCAGCGACACTGCTGCCGATGAAGCGGCAGTCGCAACACTGGCCAGCCGGAATGTGGCGGTGAGTTTGCGGCCCAAAGGCATCCGGGTGTCGCCCTACTTCTACCACACCAGCGACGACGTCCAGCTGTTCCTCGACGCCTTGCCGGAGAACCGTTGACCGGCTACGGGTTCCAGGTAACGTCCTCATCCAGCGGCCAGATCGGGCGGTTGATCCGCCGGTAGTCGAGTGAATGCAAGTTGGATGGCGTCCAGCCAGGCGCGTCGGTGCGGATGATTCCGGCAGCCAGCGGTTCGAACCCAGCCAGGAAGTGATTCTGCGATTTGATCGCGATGATCTTGTAGCGGCTGACGTCGATGCCGTGCAGTAAAAAGAGTTCCGCGTCGATCGTCTGGTGACACTCGGTGCCAACGATGACGTCGACGTTGCCGACGACCAGCCGGGCCATCTTGCCGAGATCTCGCCGGCCTCCCTGTCCCATTGGCGATTGGGTGATGAATTGGCCGTCAGTCACGCATTTGACATACGCAGACATCTCCACCGGCTCACCGCCGATGGCCGGGTCAACCTTCCCGCCGATCCGGGCATCGATCGTCGCGCCCGGTCCGGCAGCATGCGCCTGTTCCGCCGTCTTGCCATCGACAACAAAGCCAAATGCGGTATCTGGTTGGTTGGCGTTCAGCAACGCTCGCAGCAGGTGAGTCGTGTCGCCCGGCGATCCGCCTCCGGGATTGTCAGAGACTTCGGCGATGACGATTGGCCGGCCATCCATCTCCAGGGCTTGTTGAACTGCAGTTACTGGATCTGGCAGCCGTGCCAGGAATTCCTCCCGCTTTTCCCAAATGTACATTGCAACATCTTCGGCTGCTTCCCTGGCCAGATCGGCGTCGCCATCAGCGATGGCCAGGACACTCGAGGCGATGATCGGCACGTCGGTGTGTGGGTAGCCGTGTCCGAAGGTGACATCCAGGATTCCGCGCCGCTCCCATTCCCAGCACCGCTCGTTCACCTCACGGCCAGGCCCGTGAAAGGTGGTTGTCGGCGCGATAAACATCGGCAGTGTCGTCAGGTGCATTACCGGTGAGACCTCGCCGTTGGCAATCTTGATCGCCAGTTCGACCGCTTCGTAGCCGCGTTCGTAGGTATCGACGTGCGGGTATTCGTGGACATCCAGCAGTGCTGTTGCCTGTTCGACCATCAGCGGGGTCATGTGACAGTGCAGATCGAGCGTAGCGATGACTGGCATATCAGGACCGACCAGATCGCGGACTGCTTTAAGTATTGTGCCTTCGATATCATCGATGCCTTCAGCCGACCCGGCGCCATGGAGGGAGAGACAGACGGCATCGAGCGTCCCGGCGTTCTCGATGCCGGTTAGAAGCTCACGAAGCATGGTTTCGAAGGCGTTGGCCTGAATGGTGCCGGAGGGGTGCGCCTGCGCTGCGAAGGTCGGAACAATCTCAACCTCATGTTGGGTTCCAGCCGCGATCATCCCGCCCTGGTACCCGCGCACACCAGTATGATTGTCAATGATGCCCTGGCCGTGTTTCCAGCCCTGGCGCTGAAATTCCTCGACTGGTGTCGGTGGCCCAAACATCGTGTTCGTTTCGTGACTGATCTGCCCAATCGCAATTCGCATTCCAGTTCCTTTCAGCTCTTTCGTTTTCTCTGCCGTATATTAGATGAAGAATATTTACCGTGCTTGCCATAGGAGAGAATCAGAAACATGTGTGGACGGATAACCCTCATCACGCCGATTGAAGAGATTGCTCGATTATTCGATACTGGCGTTATCAGCGCGCCAGCTCTAGATCCCAGTTACAACGTGCCGCCCAGCAGCCCGATCTATGTCGTCGTCGAAGATTCCGGCGGAGAACGCAGGTTGGAGACGATGACCTGGGGGTTTGTGCCGGGTTGGATCAAAGACCTGGAGACGACCCGGCGGCCGATTAATGCCCGGGGTGAGACCGTGGCGACGAATGGGTTTTTTCGCAGTGCATTTCGCCGCCACCGCTGTCTCATCCCAGCAGACGGGTTTTATGAGTGGAAGCGGGATCTACCGGAGAAGCAGCCGTACTACTTCTATCGAGAAGATGGCAGACCGCTCGCCTTCGCTGGTCTGTGGGATCATTGGAGCGATGCCTCAGAGGAAGGCGCTCCGGGCAGCGGCTCAATCGAATTCGACTCCTGCGCGATCATCACCACCGAGGCTAACGAGATGACGACGGAGGTGCACAATCGCATGCCAGTGATCCTCGAGGAGTCGGACTGGGATGCCTGGCTTGACCCGAACAACCAGGATGTTGAAGGGCTACAGGAACTGCTGCAACCAGCTGGCGAAGCGGTGCTCGATCTGCGTCCGGTAAATCCCGCCGTCGGCAATGTGCGCAACAACAGCCCTGAGTTGATCGATCGGTACGAGACCCTGTCCCTGCCTCTCGAGGAGGTGGAGTAGCGGACTTTAAAGTAGATCCGAAAGACACTCATTATTAGTGTTGACAAACAGGCACTGTACGTTTACTATGTATGTACGGTCCCGATGAATTACGACGGATCGACGCAGTGAGAATCGAGACTCAGGTTTTGATTCTCAACGTAGTAGCTCAGCTATAGATGGGGTTCCGGCTTCCTTTCGTCCGGCGCAGGTCGGATTGTCCGGGGTGTCGAAGTAGTCAGGCTGCTACTGGCAACGCGGGAAACCGCAATGCCGGATATTGGTTGACCACTATCAACGGTTATTCACAGCAAGGTTTCGTACCTGTCTGAGGAGCCGGAGATTGTCGCCAGTGGAGCGTCGTTCGACTACGGTTCGTTGGGGCCGTTCATTTTGCCCAGTATTTTTCGACACTGAGTGTTGCCCTGAAGCGGGCATCTCCGTTCATATTATCTTCATTGTCTATTCCCAGCATTACTAACCAAATAGCCGGTGCTGAGCGTTGAATTTTCGTTACGTATTCAGCGATTTGCTCTAAACTAGCGTTGTGACAATCACCAAAAGTGAAATACGGGAGCGCCATGCGAAACGAGAGCGATCGAACGAAGTACGTCGATGTTGACCGTATCAGGAAGACGGTAGACGACGGGCCGTATGACGCGGTTATCATCATGTCGGCAGAGAACATTCCGTACTACGCTGGCTTCTACAACCTCGACCTCCGGCTATTGCCGGAACGGATTCACCTCGTCGTCTGGCCGAAAGAAGGTGAGCCAGCGTTTGTCGTCATTGACCGGCGCAAAAGCTCGCTCAGACCGGAGGACACTTTCCTCACCGACATCGTTGAGTACCAGGGTGAGGAGCTTGATTCGATGCGGGCGGTTGCCGGAGTGCTGGCGGATCGTGGCATCAGCCAGGGTGTTATCGGCATCGAAGGGCGGCAATTCTCCTCAGCACATGTTGACGAACTCAGACGGCTGACGCCCGGGATCGAATATGTTGACGCCTGGCAATTCATCGAAAGTGTGAGACTGATCAAAACGCCAGCCGAGGTCGAGACGTTGACCAGGGTTAACAAGATGGCGGCAGAGGCGATCGACATCGCCTTCCGGGCTGCTCGACCAGGCGATACAGAGAGGTCGGTCGCGCTACGCATCCAGCAGGAGTTTCTGATGCGTGGCGCGGACCAAGTCACCGCGCCAATCTTCAGCGCTGGACCGCGTAGCGGAGCGTTTCACCCGCTGGCAACCGATATGCAGATTGAGAACGGCATGATCGTGAAAACCGACTTTGGCGGCTCGCTCGATGGCTATCTGGCTGATATCGCGCGCACGGCAGTGATGGGCAAAGCCAGTGATCGCCAGCGACAGATCCATGCCGGGATCACCGAAGTGAAAGATCGCATTGTCGAGTACATCAAGCCGGGTGTCATCGCATCCGATGTTGCTCAATTTGGCCGCGATGTCTACGCCGAACTCGAACTGGAGTACAAGTGGGCGATTCTCGGTCACGGTCTCGGTCTGGGGCTGCACGAGTCGCCGCAGATCTACCCCTGGGTGGATGAGCCGATCGAAGCCGGGATGGTGATGATGATCGAGACCGGCTACAACGACTACCCGAACGACAGCTTCCATGTCGAGGATCTCATTCTGGTTGAGGAGTCCGGTGCGCGATATCTGACCGACGCTTCCCGGCACGCCGAAATCTGGGAGCTGGGAATCTAAGATGCCGTACGTCGATCATCATCAGGCACGAATCTGGTATCTGGATGAGGGCGAAGGACCGGCGGTGTTGCTGATTCACGGCGGGCTCTTTGCTCCGATGGACGGCGAGAAGTTCTGGGTGCGGCCCGGCATCGTTGCCGACCTGGTTGAGAGCGGCTTCCGTGTCCTGGTTCCCGACCGGCGGTTCAGTGGTGGCCGGACCTCGGCTCCCTTCATGACCCATACCTGGGATGTTGAGATGGGGGACATGGCCGCTGTCATGCAGGCGGCTGGAGTCGATCAGGCGCAGGTCATTGCTGGCTCAATTGGCTGCACCGTTGCAGCCCGGCTCTGGCTGGCCAATCCGGAGCTGGTTGAGTCATTGCTATTCTGCTGGCCGCCGCACCCGGGTGACAACGCTAACTATGAGTTTTCAGCCTCCTTTGTGGAGCAGAATGGCAGCGCTGCTTATCTCGAACACCTCCGTGAGTATGGCGTTCCGCATCCGGTGTTGGGCCCGCCGGGCCAGCCTGGTTTCCCGTACGGCGTCGCTTTGCTCGCAGACGACCGAACCGCCAGCTCGTTTCTCGGGCTAACCGGTAGGGAAGCCGCCAATATCGTTCGGGAGACGGCGCGGTCAACAGCCGGAGGCGATTCCATGCGCGGCGTCACCGATGCGGAGCTTGATCTTCTCGCTGGATCTTCTCTGCCAGTGACGGTGATCCCTTCGCCGGACGAAGAACAGTTCCACCTTCAGGAAACGGTCGATGCTATCGCTGATCGCGTCCCACAGGCGACCGTCACCGAACAGATCCAGGTGTCGCCTGCCCCGGACTTTTCACGACACCGGGGTGCGTTTTGCCAGGCTGCCGTCCAGCATCTGCGACAGCAACCGCGTGGGAAGAAACAAACCGGCGGTTCACGGACTTGAATATGTGAGCTAGATGAAACGATTTGAACTGTCAGACCATAAAACTCATCAGCTTACTTCTCGCTCAACCGGTGTGACCTATCGGATCGATGTCGCCTGGCCAGACCCGTACTGGATGAACCAGCGCGGTGTTGATCCTGACCAACCATTCCCGGTGCTCTACGTACTGGATGGACAGCCGTTGTTCGGCATGGTGAAGGAGATTGCCCGCTACCTGCGGCCCAGCAACCAACTGCCAGATCTGCTGATCGTTGGCATCGGCTACGAAACGGACGATCCGTCGGAAGTCGAACGCTTGCGGTTTCGCGATCTCACGCCAACCCGCGTCGAATCTGAGGAAACCTGGTTGCTGGAACACAATCCTGAGGTTGCCGGCGAAGTGATTTCCGGCGGCGCTCGCGATTTTCTGGCGTTCATCCGGGACGAACTCAAGCCGTGGGTAAGCCGCCGTTTTCAGGCTGATGCAGAAGATGCCACGATTGTCGGGCATTCCCTGGGTGGTCTGTTTGCCCTGATTGCGCTCTTTCAACAGCCGGACCTCTTCCAGCGCTACCTGATCGGCAGCCCGTCGCTCTGGTGGGATCACTTCATCACCTTCCAGCATGAGGAGGCGTTTTCCGCGTCGCACGCCGACCCGGATGCCAACGTGTTTCTGGGAATAGGCGAGCTGGAAGAAGACGCTAACGACCCCCAGTCAATACAAGATGCGATGGTTGCGAATGTTGAGAAGTTGGATGAACGGCTCCGCTCACGAAACTACCCTGGATTGAAGCTGACAACGCGAGTCTTTGACGGCGAGAATCACCAGTCAGTTGTTCCGGCACTCCTCAGCCACGGATTGCGTACTAATTTTGGTCAATAAATCTGGGTAGTTCCTCATCACTTCTAAGATCCATGCTACGATGTTTTGAAAGAATCGAATTCATCTGACAGGTTCCGGTATCTGGCATTTCCTGGTGGCGTTCTTGTTGTCGTGTCAGATCGGTATTTAGCAACCGTCAATAAACACGACTGAGAAGTACCAACCACCAGGAAATAACTACCGTTTATTTGAAATGGAGGGTGACTCTTGTCGTATGCAAAGAATCCCGATGACGATGTCCAGATCTACTATGAGATAGAAGGGAGTGGTCCACCGCTGATCCTGCTTCACGGCCTTTCTGGTTCATGCGATACCTGGCGCGAAAGCGGGTACGTTGATGCCCTTCGTGATGACTATCAACTCATCCTGATCGACTCACGCGGGCATGGTAAAAGTGACAAGGTAGACGGTTCGGAAGCTTATTCGCGTCGACGGCAGGCTCCTGACGTCATTGCCGTTCTTGACGATCTTGGAATTGAACAGGCGCATTTCTGGAGCTATTCGTTCGGAACGTTTATTGGCTATCAGGCTGGAGCAACCTATCCAGGCCGGTTCCGGTCGCTGATCCTTGGAGGTCAGCACTGCTTCAGCATTCCCGAGGATGATGCCTGGCTGGCCGAAATAGTTCCGCCATACCTGGAAGCTCTAAAGAGTGAAACCCCGTCGGCGAATCTGGCGTCCTACGCTGCCGGCTACGAAGCCCTGTTGGTGGACACCGGCATGGAGAATGAATTGTCACAGATTGTCGCCCCGGTGCTGGCCTATGCTGGAGACGAGGATCAGTTGGCAGCCGGGGCGAAACAATCGGCATGCGCTATTCCAGGCGCATCGTTCGTATCCCTGGGCCGGGTCGATCATGTTGGAGGGCTGGATGCCATTTCGCGCATTCTCCCTATCGCCCGAGCGTTTCTGGAGCGTGTGGAAGCAGACAGGGACTCGTAAGACGTGCCTTACGTGTCAAACCCCGAAGATGGCGTACAGATCAACTATGAGAACACTGGTAATGGACCACCGCTCCTGCTGCTCCACGGATTTATGCAGGATCTCGAGTTCTGGCGGATTGCCGGATATGTGGATGCGCTCGCCCCTCACTACCAACTGATTCTGGTCGATGATCGAGGTCATGGCCGGAGCGGAAAACCGCATGATCCTGCCGCATACGTCATGGATCGGCGGGTTGGCGATCTGCTGGCCGTCATGGATGATCTGGGGATCGACCAGGCTCACTTCTGGGGCTTCTCGCTCGGCGGCTATATTGGTTTCGGGATGCTCGAGCTGGCGCCTGAACGCTTGCGATCCGCAATCATCGGCGGATCGCACCCGTACCCGCTTGATCCAGTTGTCATCAACCGCAATATCGATGCACTCAAGCCCGGCATGCATGCCTACATTGCATCGGTCGAGAGCAACATCGGCCGGTTACCGGAGCCGTACCGCGAGCGGCGGCTGGCACAGGATCATCAGGCGCTCATCGCCAGTCTGATCGCCCGGCGGGATCTTATGCCTGCCTACGGGAACACGCTGGCGAAACTCAACGTGCCGGTGTTGCTGTATGCGGGCACTCTGGATGCGATTCATGATCAGGTTAAAGAGGTATCGCAGGCGAGTCCGGTGATCGAGTTCGCGTCTATCGGCGACGTTGACCACGGCGCGACGTTCATGCGGAGCGATCTCGTCCTGCATTCGGTATCAACATTCCTTGAGCAAGCAGAGAGCCATCGAAGATATGGATAATCAAGGGCAAATCATTATTTTGAACGGACCGTCAAGCGTCGGGAAATCGACGACCGCGAAGGCGTTACAGCTCCGGCTTGGTCCGCAGTATCTTCACCTTGGTGGTGACACCTGGATCCTCGAAGTCTGGCCTAGAGAGGTTCGAGGCGAACAGGATACTCGTCTCGTCGGGGTGACTCAGAGAGAAGTGTCTGTTTCGGGTCCAGACAATCTGGTTATTGAGATGAATCAGTCGGGCTTCCATATCATGAAAGGCCTCCATGTGGCCGTCCAGGCATTGTCAAAACAAGGTTACGGCGTCATTATGGATATCTGCTTCTGGGAGCAGGTGTTTCTGGAAGATTGTCTTCCCCACCTTCGTCAATGTCCGGTGATGCTGGTTCGCCTGCACTGTCCGTTGGAGACTGTGCTGGAGCGATTTGAAGCCCGTCCAGATCGTTTCTCTACTGGACTGGCGCACTTCTGGTTCCACCGTGCGGCAGAGGTTGATCAATACATCGACTACGACCTTGAGCTGGATACGTCACTGCATTGCCAGGAGGAGTCTGCGGAATTAATCGCTGCCCGGCTTGATGATGGACAGCCACTGGCGGCGTTTCAACGGACGCTGGAACGGATGATGCCATGATACAGGAACAACAGGTTGAACCCGGCCAGATCATCATCCTGAATGGCAGCCCGAGCGCTGGCAAAACAAGCATCGCGAAAGCGATTCAAGCTACATTCGAACAACCTTTTCTGTTGATGGGAGGAGATATCGCGCTGCTTGAAGTTTTCCCGGGCCGGTACAAGGGATCAGGTGAGCAAGCCGATCAGGGATTTTATTTCGAAGGTTTGACCGGAGCTGAACCTCCCGAAATGATGTTCAAACAAGGAAGCTACGGTCGAAAATTCTTTAGCGATTGGCGATCATGCCAGGCATTGCTTGCCCGAATGGGACATAATCTCATCGTCGACGAGGCATTTCATGCGGATAGCGATCCTGAAGAGGTCCGAGATATTGCAACCCGTCTTCGCGGGCTGCCAGTTTTGCTTGTCGGAGTCCAGTGCCCTTTCGAAGTCGTCCTCGAACGTATTCGATCGCGGTCGGATCGCTCGTATGAAGCATGGCCGCGTTGGTCATTTCGTCATGTCCATAGCCATGGGAGCTACGATCTGGAGCTGGATACCTCGACCTTCAGTCCAGAAGAATGCGCGAGACGCATTCAAACGCATCTTGAAACAGGAGCCCCACAGACAGCGTTTCGGCAGCTAACAGAGAGGTTCGGCTAACTATGCGAGAAACCGGAGATCCGGGTCAGATCGTTGTCATCAACGGGCCGTCAAGCGTCGGCAAAACGTCGACGGCGAAAGCGCTGCAACTCCAACTAGACCCTCAGTTCTTGCGTCTCAGCGATGACTCATGGATTCTGGATGTTTGGCCGAAGGAAGACCGGGGCGATCTGGGAACAGGCTACGTCGGGGTTACGCCAACGGAGCTGGACAAGCCAGAGCCTGACAACATTGCCCTCGTGTTCAGCCCGGATGGTTACCGCATTATGGAGGGCCTCTATATCGCAATTCAGGCGCTATCACTGCAGGGATACAACATCATCGTGGATGTTACGTTCTGGGAACGCCGGTTCCTCGAAGACTGCGTCAGACATCTTCAGGAGCTTCCAGTTCTCCTCGTTCGTCTCCACTGCCCGCTCGAAATCATTCTCGAGCGTTTTGAAGCACGGCCTGATGCCCAGGATCTCGATGTTGGACTGGCGCACTTCTGGTTCCACCGTACGGCTGAGGTGGACCAGCTGATCGACTACGATCTGGAGCTGGACACATCAACACTCACTCCGGAACAGTGTGCAGCCCAGATCGCGAATCTGCTTGATAGGAAGCCGCCACCAACCTCGTTTCGGAAACTCGTCGGGCGACTCGGGAAGTGACGAACAAGCTGCTGGATCCTGGTCAAATCATCATTCTCAACGGCGCACCCCGGGCGGGGAAGTCGAGCATCGTTCAGGTGATCCAGGAGAGGTTTGACGGTCCATGGATGAATCTTGGTATTGATACATTTATTTCGTGTGTGACACCTGAACGCTACCGGCCCGGGGTCGGGCTGCGGCCTGGACCAGGCGGTGACCTGCCATTTGGCGGGGAAGCGCCGGAACTTGAACCGCTTGTGCCGGTGTTCTACGCCGCTATGTACGATTCTATCGCCGCTCACAGCCGGCTGGGTCTGGATGTTGTCGCGGACGTCGCTCATCATGGGGCGATCCATCCAGGATTGCTCAGTGATTGTGCCCGGCGGCTTGAAGGCTTGCCGGTCCTCTTCGTCGGCGTGCGCTGTCCGATCGAGGTCATTATGGAACGGCGCAACGCAGGTCAGCCAGGTCGTGAGGGAATGTATGCAAGAGGATCGACCGAGCAGCCGGTGCCACCACCGGTGCTCCTCTGGCAGCAGGAAGTCCACAAACCAGGTATTTATGATCTCGAAGTCGATATGTCGCAAGGCAGTCCGGCAGAGTGCGCCGAGATCATCAAGACGTATCTCGATGAAGGGACTACGGCGGTTGCATTCCAGCAACTTGCGCGCCTGTCCTCCGACTGATGGATGTCACTTCTCAATGGTGCTACGATGCAGCCCATGCAACGACTTCTACTCATACGACATGCTGAGAGTGAACACCATATTAAAGGTCTTTCCGGAGGTTGGACGGATACGCCGCTTACTCCACACGGTCGCTGGCAGGCAGAACGGCTGGCCGACCGAATGGTGGATGAAGTTGCTGACGACTCCTCACTGGCACTCGTCTCAAGCGATCTGCTGAGAGCCTCACAAACCGCGGAGATCATCGCCAGAACGCTGTCGGTAACAGTAGATGAAGACGCGAACTTCCGAGAAATCAACAACGGCAGCGCTGTCGGGTTAACGATCGATAAAGCGCGAAAAATTGAGCTTCCACGGACGGAACCGGTTGGTGACTGGATTCCTTATCCAGGCGGGGAAAGTTGGAACCAGCTGTATACGCGGGCAGGTGGCGCGTTAGAACGCCTGTCTAGCCGCTATCCAGATAGCGTCGTTGTTCTCGTCACCCACGGACTCACCGCTGCGGCCGTTGTGTGCTGGTGGCTTCGCCTGAGCGAAGAGAGCCGGACGCGGTGTGGTTTTGTCTTCGGGCCAGCCAGCGTCACTGAGCTTGGGTTCAATCAGCGGAGCGGGGAACCAACACTCGTTCGGCTTAATGACAGCTGGCATCTACAATCGAGTGAGGGAGCTGAGCAGTGAGGATGAATTCCGTCGCACCTGTTCCTGATCAGTCGTATCTTGTCGAGACGCTCCAGAAACTGGCGCGGGCGCCGACCGAGGTGCCGATGGGTTACGAGACGTTCATCGAACCGGATGATCCGAAGCTGGTGCACTATGTCCAGGAAGTTGTTCGCCCGGAACTTGTCGGGCTTGGCTACGACGACCTGATCGATGCGCCGGGGAATAATCTGATCGTGCAAGTCGGCGATGGAGTGAGTGGCCGGTCGCTGTTGATTCAGAATTACACGCCTGCCCAGCATCACAATCTGATGGCTGATCCCTTCTCCGGCAAACTGGCGAGCGCCGAGGAGTATGGCATCGACGAACCGTGCGTTTTCGGTCAGGGCGTCAGCCAGAACAAAGCGCACCAGGCGGTGATGCTGACCGTGTTGAAGATGATTCAGGAGGAGGGGATCGAGCTAACCGGGCGACTCTTCTGGGCGGTCAATAACGAAGGTCGCAGCAGCCATGGTTGCACCAACGCGATCCTGGCTGTGCTACCGATCCAGCCGGAATTTTGCATCGTCCAGATTGGGACTGGCCTCGATCTATCCCTTGGCAACCGCGGCCGGGTCGACATCGATGTGCATGTGCAGGGGAAGGCGACGCACTCAAGCGCTCCGGAGGCAGGGTTGAGCGCCATCGATGGAGCACATGAAGTGATCCAGAGACTACGATCGATGACCTGGACCGACGAACACCCGTTGCTCGGTGGACGCCACGTTCTTGTGTACAAAGTGCGTTATGAACCGCTGGCGCCGCATACGCTGCCGTCAGACGCCTGGCTGGCGATCGACCACCGGATGATTCCCGGCGACGACCCGGCGGAAATCACAGCAAGTGTTCGAGATGCCATCGGTGATCTCTCGCCCTATGAGGTGACGGTTGAGCAGGGCGTCTCCATGCTCCCGGCGCTTGTTGAGCCGGATGAACCGTGGGTCGAAGCGCTGGCTGAAGCCCATGCCGTCGTCACCGGTGATGAGCCAGTTGTAGTTTACGGTCAGGGGACCTTCGATGCTGGGGGACCGCTGGCGCACGGGATACCAACCGTGATGTACGGGGCAAGTGGCGGGGTCGGCCTGACCGGTCCCGATTTCGTGCCGGTTTCGGCGGTTGAAACCGAAGCTCGTGTGTTGCTGGAGCTGATCGTTGGTGAGTTGAGTTAGGAATGATCCTGGCCCTCTCCGATTTTCCAGAGGGTAGAAGTAGAGCTAGTAGTAGTTTATTTTAGTGTCTTGTCCCCTCTCCCCGTTTCGTGGGAGAGGGTCAGGGTGAGGGGATCCTATGCCTGCCCCGTTGACATTTGGAATCAGTTTGCCGAACCGGGCCGCGCTCTTCGGAACGCCGGTCGAACTGTTGTTGGAAACTGCGATCACTGCTGAGCAAACTGGCTACATCGACTCGATCTGGGTTGGCGACAACTACCTCTCGAAACCCAGGTTGGAAGCAATGGTGACGTTGGGCGCGCTGGCTGGTGTGACCGAACGAGTGAAGCTAGGGACGATCTGCCTGGCGAGCTTCACTCTGCGCGACCCACTGGAAGTTGCCATTCAATGGGCCACGCTTGACCAGATTTCAGGGGGACGAACGATCCTGGTGGTCTGCATCGGCGGGTCGGCCAGCATGGGACCGCAATTTGCCGCCGAACTTGAGGCTTTTGGTAGGAAAACCGACGAGCGTATTGGCCGGATGATTGAAGGCATCGAGCTGCTCAGGGCATTCTGGGGAGCTGAACCGGTGACGTACGACGGTGAGTACTACCAGTACCGGGAGATCGACGCGCTGCCAAAGCCGGTTCAGAAACACATGCCGATAGCTATCGCGGTTAACCCTCCCTGGGAGGGTGCTCCGAAGATCGAAGAGCGGGCGTTGCGCCGGGTGGCGAGGATCGCTGATGGCTGGCAAACCGACGGGCTGCCGTTAGATCTTTTCCGTTCACGCTGGAAGCGCATCCAGGAATATGCGGCTGAGTATGGTCGTACAGGCCAGGTCGATCACTGCAGCCTGCACCTGATGGTCAACATCAACGACAACGAACAGCAGGCACTGCGGGAGACGCAGGAATTCATGCTCAAGTACTACGGAACCGGCGTTGTCAGCGACGAGAAGCTGGCGAGCTGGCTGGCCTATGGCTCCCCACAGCGGGTGATCGAGATGCTGGACAGTTATATCGACGCTGGTTGCACGACACCGGTGCTGCGGTTTACCTCGCTGGATCAGCTCGGCCAGCTCAAACGGTGTGCTGCCGAGGTGCTGCCGGCCTTCGGCGACCAACTCAGATCCGCTGATTAATCGGCGACTCCGCACCACTCGATGGCGGCGATAGTACAGACGGCAATCATGCGAAGGTAGTCTTCGATGTCCAGCCACTCGTCCGCGCCGCCGGCCTGGGTCAGTGATCCAGAACGCGGTCCGATGCCAACGGCGTCGATCCCGTGATTGAGGATCGGCTGGCGAATTTCGCTGGCGATATGCCCGGCGTAGTAGCGGGGTGTCTGACCGGTCACATTTTCGATCGCCTTCTCGACCGTCCGGTAGAGCACTCCTCGCTCGTCTACTTCGACGCCAGATGTGCCAAACAGCCAGGTGATCACCGGAGGGTGTTTCTGAAGCCATTCGCGTTCTGCAGCCGCCTCTGCGACAACCTGCTGAACGTCAGACTGTAGTTGCAACAGATCATCGCCGGGAGGAACCGAGAAGGTTACCACTGCTTCGGCGCTGGCGGGAATGCGGGAAATTGAATCTCCAGCGTTGACGGTGCTTACCATCATTGACGTAGACCGGCCGGTCAATTCGCGCAGCTTGCTGTGGCTGTGTGCATTGTTTCTCTGATGCTCGAAGTTTTCTAGCTGTTCCAGGATACAGGCGAGTTCTGTGAGCGGGTGGACGGCTCCTCCGCTATAGAGCGTGTGATTGGGTTCGGCAGTCTCCGGCGGCCGGCCGGCGACGGTCAATCTGCACCGCAGCATGCCAGGAGCCAGCGCTTTGATATCGCCAAGCCCGTTGCCGCTTTCGGCCGGGTGAAGGTAGATCCCGGCGTCGGCGGTGAAGCCGGCATCGATAGCTGCGAGAATTCCCGAGGCATGATCTTTGCTCGGGGTGCTGGCCAGAATAAGATCACCTGCCAGGGAAATCTCCAGTTCCTGAAGGATTCGGGACACCATAAGCAACGTCGCAACGCCGGAGAGATCGTCGGCGATGCCCCAGCCATAGATTCTGCCGCCTTCAACCTCCCCGGCGAACGGATCATGCTCCCACCCATGGGCGCCGTCGAATGGCATGCCATCCGGGTGCGCCCAGAGCAGCAAGCTATTCCCTCCGCCTCGGCCGTGTCGCTTCGTAGCGATGGTCAGCCGTTCTTGCGGGTTGATCTCGCCAGCCGGGACGAACTCGCTAACTGTCTGTATCGTCGCCGGATTGCGGCGAATGTGTGCCGGTTGTTCCCCGGAATCCGTCAACTGCCGTATGACTTCAGCCTGGATCGCATCTTCTCCATGCCGGGCGGCTGCAAGCAGTGACCGAAGCGAGCGGATTGCAACGTCAGCATGCTGGATGCTACGGTCATGTATCTGCTCGATCAGCACGTTTGATGACTTCATTCGGCTATCCTGAATCTCCCACGACACGAACTAGATTATCGTACTATTTGGTGCTCATGGTTCGTGACTAGTTGATTATGCCGGCAGGGATCTGAGGAATGATAACGAGTTTCGCGGCCTTTCTGAGCCTGTCAGTTATTTTAATTGTGACGCCGGGACCCGACATGGCCTTGACGATGAAGAATGCGTTGTGGGGTGGAAGACGGTACGGATTCTACACCGCCCTCGGCGTCATAAGCGGGCTGTTCGTCTGGACGGTTGCCGCCAGCGTCGGCCTGGCGACGCTGTTGCTGGCATCGGAACCAGCTTTCATGGCCGTGAAGTTTGTCGGGGCCGCCTACCTCATCTTTCTTGGCGGGCAAGCGTTGTATAGCGCCTTGCGTTCAAGCTCATTGAAATCCACGAAATCGGAACCTTCCTCTCCGCCCGCGCCATCTACTGTGGTTGCCTACCGGCAAGGCTTGATTAGCAACCTCGGGAATCCGAAGATCGCCGTTACCTTCACCAGTCTCTTGCCGCAGTTCATTCCCGCTGGTGAGGCATCCTTTCAACCTCTGCTGCTGCTGGGCACGATCTTCTGTCTCATGACCCTGATCTGGTTGACGGTGTATGTGGCGATCATCGCAAAAGCGGGTGATGTTTTGCGGCGGTCAGGCGTGCGGCGTGCCCTGGATGCACTGGTTGGGACGGCACTGATTGCCCTTGGCTTCAGGCTGGCTGTCGCCGACCGTTAGTTGTCAGCTCGATTCTTTCAATGCATGTAGTCCGGTCAACCGGGCATTGTGTGATTAGCGTTTGCAAAAATAGATCTGCATCATGGCAGGGGCAGTAGCATCTTAATATCCGCACGACACATCCCAAAATTTATTTTCATATTGGGATTACTGGCCATTGCGCTGATGGTTGTCAGCTGTGCCGGCACCGGTAGCGGCGATGGCAATACGTCAACGGTTGAAGTTGTTGAGACAACCCGCACTTCGGCGGAAATACCATCTCCGACTGCAACGACTGAAGGAACCTTGACATCTACATCAATCGCCTTACCTGATCTGGCAGATATCGAAGCTGCTCACGGGGAAGCGGCAGACTACCCATCATCTCCGATGCCTGAACAAGTCGATATTCCCAGCGATTTCAGCGAAGGGGATCTCCCTGGATCTGCCGATCGGGTCTGCGTCGATGTTGACCCGCAAAACGAAGAACAGTCCGACTGGCGATCTGGTGAATTCGTCACCGGGAACTTCTGGATCTATCTTCAGGAGTGGCCGGATGATCGTGACTGGGGCAAGCTCTACTGGATTCCCCTGCATGCGGCTGAGGCTGAGAACATCACGATCAGAGCAACCCTGTTGAACGATGCAGCCGGTATTCCTCTTGAGGAACCTCAGCACCGAACGGTCAAGGTCGCTGGCGTTTCTTTTAGCGATGAATCAGCTTCAACAAGATTCTTCGCCTCGCAAGTCAAACTTCCTGAGAGCGGAACCTGGATGCTGGTGGCGACATCGGGTCCGGACTGGGGCTGCTTCCTGCTCACACTGCCGGAACCTCCGCCAGTTGAACCCAGCCCAACGCCGCAACCGACGCCAACCGCGACGGCAACAGTTGTGCCAACCTCAACTCCTGAGCCGGTAGCTATCGATCACCTTCAGCTCAACGACATCGACGGTTCGCCACTTACGTTCCTTAGCGTCGATGAACACCCGTATTTCGAAGGCTACACGCTTGTCCATGGCACGTTGTCGGTCAGATCGGCGACAGAGTTGACAGCAGTGACCCTGGAGATTGCTGAACCTGGAGAAGAAGCCCTGATTCGCGTCGACCTTGCTCCCGAAGCGCAGGCATCTCTTCTCTTTCAGCCTCCTGACGAGCATGGATTGATGACGATCGAAACAGACCAACTTCTGTTCAGGATACCGTCAGCCGAGTTTCTAGCGCTTGACCAGAGCCGTCATTCACAGCTGGCGTTGATGGTTCGGGTACAGACTTCTGATGGACATGAGGCGTCAAAAACCTACGAACGGTGGGTGAACCGGCTCGTGCGATACAAGGCAGAAAATCGCTATTTTGTCGGAGAAGAGCTGCAGGGCGGGAATGACTGGGTAACGCCACGAGTTCGGGATCTGCTTTTTGAGCTGGAAGGCGTGTTGATCGGTGACATCAGCAACATGAATGGCGGGCCATTTCCGCCACATATCAGCCACCAGGAGGGTCGTGATATTGACCTGTGGTTTCCAGGCTACAATGCTTTGGATGGAGCAACCGCGACTTCCCTCCTCAACTTACTCGATCAGCCCGGGCGAATATCAAGGGTCGAAGTGGTGTTTGTTGCCTATCAGCAAATTGATGAAGATCTATTCTGGCAGGCCATACGCGACGTAACGCTCACAGACGGCCGACGTGCCGCTGATATTTTCCTGCCCGAACCAGATCACACAACGCACTTCCACTTGAGACTCATCTACTAGCTCCCTGGATGCCGTGGTGATCTCTTGAAAAATGAAGGTACCGGTAGCTTCCACCGGTTGCGCCTGGATTGGCCACCGAGTTCGCAGGCTCTAGCACTTGTTTGTTTTTCGTTATGGGTCTATATTTCGTTTTATCAGCCCCAAAAGGACTGTCGAGTATTTGTCGGGTGAAGGGAGGTTAAACGCGCGTTAAGCGGGGGCTACCCGACATCAGGTGTCGTATGCCGAGCATCGTTTAAATAAAGATGCCGGAAGTGAAGGAGCAATATTCATCATGCAAGAGGTATTTCCGGTCGTTGCTGGAATGATTATTGGGCTTGTTGCCATCCGATTTCACAATGAAAGGTTACGCGCCGTATTTGTTGTCGCTCTGAGTTTAGTCATTGGAGCGTTAGCAACCTATATGAGCGGTGAATGGCTGATTAGCTGGGCCTTTATCGGGGTCGATACGCTGCTGGTAATTCTTGGTGTTGCGTTGGTTGGCGTGCCAGTTTTTGGACGAAGCCTCTGGCGCGCTCACCAGGCACAAACCTGATCTAGAGCGATTAAAGTCCTAATCGCAGAGTCCCCACATCCATTTGTGGGGACTCGCTGTTTAACTAAGCGTTTCTCACGATCCAACAAGAATATTGAAATAGCAGGTAGGGTCGCCTAAGATCAAGGGTGCTTGTGCCTGGCGAACTTCAGAACGCCAGTAGTTCGCACATGCTGATGATTAACACGCGAGGAAGGGTCTGCCGCATTTTATGAAAATCGTTGTTTGCGTCAAACATATCCCGAACCCTGAACTGCCAATGCAAGTCGATCCGGAATCGAAACGTCTGGTTCGAGAGCCAGCTGAGTCAGTACTTGATGAGGCCGACGAGTATGGCATAGAAGCTGCCTTGCAACTGGTCGAGGAACACGGTGGCGAAGTCGTTGCCGTGACGATGGGACCGGATTTTGCCGACGATGCACTGCGGCGAGCAATGGCCATGGGCGTCAACGACGCCATACACATAAGCGATCCGGCTCTGGCTGGCTCCGATGCGCTCGGGACGGCCCGGACGCTGGCAGCGGTGATCAAAGATCTCGAAGCCGATCTCATTTTCTGCGCCACCGAAAGCACCGATGCTTACAGCGGCATGGTTCCCGGCGCGCTGGCGGAACTGCTTGGCCTGCCGCAAGTAACCTTCGCACGGTCAGTCTCAGTAGATGGTGACACGGTGACGATCCAGCGTGACACCGAATTCGGTTACCAGGTGATCCAGTCGTCGATGCCAGCGGTGATTTCGGCAACGGCAAGCATTGCCGAGCCGCGCTACCCGACCTTCCGTGGATTGATGCAGGCGAAACGCAAACCGGTCGACAGCCGTGACCTGGCATCAACCGGCCTTGATCCTGCCAGCGTCGGAGAGGCAGGCGCGCAGGAACGTGTGATGCGGATCGAGATGGTCCAGCAGGAGAAAGCCGGTGTTAAGATCGTCGATGAAGATGGCGATAGTATCGAACAGATCGTTGGTTATCTCAAACGGATTGAAGTGATTTAGGAGCGTTGATGACATCCCGACGAATCTGGGTCTGGACGGAGACAGAGACAGGTGGCGCGCACCGGCTCTCGCTTGAGTTGCTCACGCTGGCGCGGTCCCTGGGAACCGCCGAGGCGGTGTTGTTCGATCCTGAAGGGGCCAGTGCCGTTGATGCGTTGGGTAGCCATGGCGCATCGACGGTGTTTTTGTCTGACGATAGCCGCTTTGCCGAATTTCTGGTTGATCCGCATGTGGAGACGCTTGCCAGCTTGATTGAAGCTGAGTCACCGGATCTGATCCTGTTCCCCAGCACATTCCCGGCCCGTGATGTCCAGGCCCGGCTGATGGGCCGGCTTGGCGTCGGCGTGGTGTCGAACGCTACCAATGTCACCTACGACGGCGATCAGATCGTCGTTACCGCGCCTTATGGCGCTGAGACAGTCGGGACGGTGACGCTTGATGGCGCTGGACCGTACCTGGTTCAGATCCGGCCGAAAGTCTTTGCTGCCGCCGAGGTTGGTGGCTCAGCCGACGTCCGGCCTATTGCCGCCGTCATCGACGACGCACATTGTCGGGTACAGGTAGTTGAGTCAGTCATACAGGAATCTGAGGGACCGGATCTGGAGGAAGCGGACATCATCGTTTCCGGAGGTCGCGGTCTGGGCAGCTCGGACAACTATGTGATCGTTGAAGAGCTGGCCGCGCAGCTCGGTGGCGCAACAGGCGCGTCACGCGCCATCGTCGACGCCGGCTGGATTCCATACAGCCACCAGGTCGGGCAAACCGGCAAAGTTGTCAAGCCGAATCTCTACGTCGCTGTCGGTATTTCCGGAGCCATCCAGCACCTGGTCGGCATGCAGGGCAGCAGCCACATCATTGCAATCAATACCGATGAAGAGGCTCCGATTTTTGACGTCGCCGACTTCGGAGTGGTCGGGGACGCGCTCAGAATTGTGCCAGCGCTGACGGCAAGGCTGCGGGAAGGGTAACAACTTCCCTGAACGCCTTCCTGCTTCTTCTTAACACCTTCTCCGCTCGTCGGAGAGGGCGGGGTGAGGGGGACTCCCATGCTGAAGGAACGCTATCATCAGCTCGCCGTTGCGGCGTTTCTCGTCGGCGTTGGGCTGATCACAGCTGCCGAGATTTCCGACCGGTTTGGTTGGGCGACCGTCTTCGGCGCAACCCTGATCACACTGTCGGCGCTGGGGATTGGCATCTGGATTGGATTGCTCAAACCAGGTCGCTGGCACGTCCCGGGCTGGCTAAAGACACGGCGCGTAGCTGTTGGTCTGATTGGCTTGGTATTCCTGTTTTTCCCGGTTGTCCTGGCGTTGCTGGCCGGTCTTCTCTCGCTAGCCAATGGCGTTGACGGGACTGGCTGGGTATACGCTGTTGGTGTGCTGATCCTGTTGCTGTTCATCGTGGTAATTGCCGACGCGCTGATCGAAGGCATCGGTTCGATTCGCTCGGCAGGCGACCTCACCCGGGATACCGCGGGAGATGAGTCATGACCGAGACCCGTGAGATCCTGTGGGGCGTTTCCGCCGGCCAGTCCTGGCTCCTCTACACCCTGCTCATCGTCCCGCTAGCCCTGCTGACATTCGGCGTAGCCCGCCGGGCGCAGATGTGGCGTCGCGGCAAACCAGACGATAGCCGTTTCGGCGACTGGGGAACCCGAACCTGGACAGCGCTTACCAAAAGTATTTTCCATGGCCGGATCATCCGTGGCGGAAAGATCTATGCCGGGCTGATGCACCTGAACATCTTCGGTGGGTTCATCATTTTGCTGATCGGTACGATTATCGTCCTTATCGAAGAAGACATAACTGTTCCGATCTTCGATTACAGCTTCTATCAGGGCAACTTCTACCTCGGTTTCAAGTTCATGATGAATCTCGGCGGTCTCATGCTGATGGTCGGGGTCGTCATGGCATTTATGCGACGACGTTTTGCTAAACCTGACATTCAGGAGACCGCACCAGACGACCGATTGATTCTTGTGTTATTGCTGCTGCTGGCGGTGCAGGGGTTTGTCGTTCAGGCGTTGCGGCTGGCAGTCGAACAGGATCCTTGGGGACCATGGTCGTTCGTCTCTTACCCACTCTCGCTACCGCTCAGCACGCTCTCGGAGAGCACGCTGGAAAATCTCCACCGCATGAACTGGACCGGACATTTCATCACTACCTACGCACTGCTCGGTTACTGGGCATGGAGCAAGATGATTCACCCGTTTACCAGCCTGACTAACGTCTTCCTGCGACGGCTCAAACCAATTGGAGAACTCGACCGGATTGAGAACATCGAAGAGGCGGAGACACTCGGGATCGCCAGGCTGGAGGAACTGTCCTGGGCGCAATTAATGAGCGTCGACGCTTGCATGCACTGCGGGCGTTGCCTGGAATACTGCCCGACGTTTAATACCGGCAAGCCGCTCCACCCGCGGGATCTGATACTGGAACTGGCCGGATACCAGGCGGATACCGGCGGCATCTTTACTGGCGAAGCAGGCCAGGGAGCAAACGAAGCTCGCTACCGGTGGGGTGCAGGCGCAGATCGCGATCTGCTTGGCGGTGTAGTCTCAACCGAAGAGATCTGGGACTGTACGACCTGCGGCGCTTGCATGGAGCATTGCCCGGTCTACATCGAACACGTCCCGATAATCGTCGGCATGCGCCAGCACCTGGTGTTAGAACAGGCCGACTTCCCGCCTGAACTCACGGGCACCTTTAACAATCTCGAACGCTTTGGCAGCCCGTACCCCTACCCGCAATCGCAGCGTGACGGCTGGACCGCACAGCTTGACCAGCCGATAGCCCGCATGACGGAAGTCGACAAAGTAGAAGTGCTCTTCTTCGTCGGTTGTCTCGGCTCGTTCGATCAGCGTAGCCAGAAGATTACGGTTTCACTGGCGCGGATTCTCCAGGAAGCCGGTGTGAACTTCGCGATCCTGGGGAAAGAGGAGACCTGTACCGGTGATCCGGCCAAACGAATAGGCAACGAGTACCTGGCTCAGGTTATGGCCGAGCAGACCGTTGAAACACTGAACAGCTACAGCTTCAAAAAGATCGTGACTTCGTGCCCGCACTGCTTCAATGCCATCGCCAACGAATTTCCGCAGATCGGCGGCAATTTTGAGGTCGTCCATCACAGCCAGCTCATCGACCAGCTCCTCGACGAAGGGCAGATCCGGCTTGATCCAGAATCGGATGTAGCGCAGGGCAAAGTGACCTTCCACGACCCCTGCTACATCGGACGCTACAACGATATTTATGATGAACCGCGTGATGTGGTGACGGCGCTGCCAGGCGTCGATCTGGTCGAGATGGGTCGCAACCGCAACAGGTCCTTCTGCTGCGGTGGCGGCGGCGGCCGGATGTTCATGGAGGAAACCCGGGGGACGCGAATCAACCAGGCCCGCGTTCAGGAAGCTATTGATACCGGCGCGACAACCCTCTGCGCCGCCTGCCCCTTCTGCATGACGATGTTCGAGGATGGCATCAAGGGTGTTGGCGCGGAAGAGACATTTGCGGTGAAAGATCTAGCCGAGCTGGTGGCCGGCGCGATGGTGACGGCGAATGGCAAGGGAACCCCCTCGCCTGAATAGAAGACCGTCCGGCGCGTCCGGTCAGCGTTGGTCAGTCCAATTCACGCCAGAAATGATTATTGAAAGCCGGGATGCTACATTGCATCCCGGCTCTCTCAAACTGGAAGCCACGAAACGGGTTGTGTGACAAAATCGTCAACCAGGACGCAGCGGTCCTAGTACTGACCGATCTTCCAGCTGCTTCCCGCTATCTTCACCGTCCAGCCAATGACGCTACCGGCGATCTTCAGACTTGATCCAGAGATATCCACTTCACCGGCCGGCGCGATCAGATCACCGGTCAGATCGTTGCTACTGCCGCTCACCTTCACCACGCCAGATCCATCGCCGAGGGCGAAGAGGAGGACGCCATGTTGATCGGCGTTCAGGCTCAACCGGCTACCACTTAGTTTGATACTGTTGGCGATCAATGTCACCGTGCCGCTGATGCTTGATCCACTCAGGGAGATTTCGTCGGCACACAGTGTCATGGGGACGAGCTGGCGGCTCTTGCTCGATCCGTTCAGCCACCACTGCCCGTCTTTCCCAAGATCAAGCTTGCCGGCGACGGTCAGATCACAGGTGAAGTCCTCTGGAGCGAGACTCACCGGCCAGAGGTGATCCGCGGCGAGTTCAGTCGGTCCAACGGCGAAGCTGTTCTTGCTCCCGGTTACGCGTTGCTTACAGCGGTAGGTAACCGTTCCGTCGACGCGGTTGTTTGAGCCACTGAGCTTCAGTCCACCGTTCGCATGCACATCACCCTTGACAGTGCCACTACTCCCAGACAGGCTCAATCCGTCGCCACATGCATTCTGACCCGTGTAGAGAGCGAATTGGATCACGGTCACGACGAAGACCCCACAGTTGGAGCCCTGTCCGTCATCGACACAGACGGTGACAGTGAAGGCGCCTGGATCAGCATAGAAGTGTTCGAGAACGAACGAGTTATCAGCTTGCAACTCCAGATTTTCGATCTGGGAGCCGTCACCATAGTCAACCGTTGCGGTGAAGCTATCCGCTCCCGGATCGACGAACGATCCGCTTCCAACGAACGTTTCTCCTGGGTGGAGTGCAGCATCGGTCAAGGCGTTGATTGAAGGCACGACATTGCTGACGGCGATGGTCGTTTCAGCAACGCTGCTCTTCCCGCTGGCGTCTGTTACCTGGACGCGCACTGGTAGCGTGACCGGTCCATCCAGATTCGCGGCCGAAAACGTGACCGTCTGTCCATCAGACTCAAATACGCCGTCACCGTCGAGATCCCAGGCATACGAGAGGTCTTCTCCTTCTGGATCGGTCGCCAGAGCGGCAAGCTCGGTCGACCCGCCTTCATCGACTGTGAATGGGCCGACCGCGTCAATCACTGGAGGTTGGTTATCTTCGGGTTCGTTCGGTTCGCTTCCATCATAGATAAGACTCAATCCCTCGAAACCGGGTGCTGGAAAGACCGAACTGACCTCAAAGGTGTTGGCGAAGTCAGACGTTGCGCCGTCTCTGGCGAAGACTCTCAATCCAGAGTTGATTGCCAGGTGATCGCCTACTTTGGTCTGGAAGGTGACGGTGTGCACTCCAGACGCAAAAGGAATCGTCAGCACGGTCTCACACTGCACCTCACAGGAGTAATTTGCAGTGTCGGTTTTATTAGCTTCCGCATTGCTCCGGGCGTACCAGCGCAGATCGGTATACCACTCGCTGCTCTCGTCGCCCTGGTACGAACTGAGCACGCCAATCGAGGTGAAGTGCATGTTCGTCGAGCAGCCGATGTTGTTCGCGTTGAAGTCAAAGTTGCTGAGATCACACCCTGATGGACTGATCGTGAAGTACGATGAGAACTCTGTTAACGCAGATCGATTCATTTCGGGCGAAGTCTCAAGCGTTCCATCCAATGCCACAGCTACGCTTACGAGAACTGGATCACCGTCTACCAGCCCAGTTGTGCCCGCGCCGACGGTGAACCCAGCGTCGTTGATGACTTCGACATAGCACTCGTCCTGGCTGGATTGCACGCTGGCTTTGAGGGAGCCACCGTTGGCGGCGCCAGAAGCATTAACCCCGTCAAACTCAACAGGACCAAGATAATTGTTTAGGTACTGATTGTCGGTTGGAGTTGCTCTGCAGTAGGAGCTGAGCGATGTTGAGCCGTCTGGGGGACTTGGCATCGATTGCACAGTGATGTTGAAGTGCACTGGTATAGCCTGATTGCCGGCCGAATCTTGCGCCGTGCAGGTTACGAGCGTTGTTCCAATGACGAACAGGCTACCGGGCGGAGGGGTGCAGATTGCTTGACCGGCTGGGTCGGTGTTGTCGAGCGTTTGCGGAGGTGAGTAGTTGACGGTTGCGCCTTCTGGATCAGCAGTCAACACGACGATATCGGATGGTTGCTGGATCGTTGGCGGAGTTGTGTCGTCTGGGACTGGGATAGTGCCGCTCAATGTGGTCTGTATCGCGGCGGCGAGATGCCGGGCTATGACCATCTGCCCCATCCGGTTGGGATGCATCGTTCCGTCGGTACCCTTTAATTCCAATATCATATCCACCCCGCCCCATAGAGTTGCCAGTAGACTTGCCCCAGCCGTGACCCACGCCAGGGTGATTCCGGCAACGCCAACCGTTACTATCCACCCCATTGGTATAGTGACTGGCCCCTGGATTGCCAGTGATTGAGTCGAGCGGTTGATCCAATTGTTGGGCCTGCCATATTCGTCATTACCCAGAACGCACCAACCATGCCCCGGCCGACCTGCTTCAGGCGCGCCATAGAATTCGGCTGCGATCCCGGTGACGTAGTTCCAACCGTGCTGCTCGGCGGCTCGCTTGATTGCAAGGTTGAGCGGGGTCACAACCTCGTGATGTGCCCAGCGCATTTCTTCCTTGCTGATTCCTCCAGTTAGGACGAATCCGAGGAGCGGGTCATCAATCGTGAGGGCTGAACACCAGTCTCCATTCGCATCCCGTGTCGGATTGGGGTATTCGGTGATGAATACTCGGTCTGGTGTGATGTTTAGCGCTGGGATATCCGCCGGGACCTCCAACTCATCCCAATCATGCTCAATGAAATCGGCTAGCTCCTGATACCGTAGCGGCAATAGAGCGAAGTCGGCTTCCAACCGATCTATAGTCGTCTGGTTGGTCCTGCAATCGCTTGTGACGCAATCAGAAATAACGGTTGCGAAATGCATGTCGTTGCCGCCGCCGGAGATCGTCAGCGCGTCGATTGCGCGACCATTTGCAATCCGGGCAGCCTGATGCATCTGGGGAGGAAGGAATGTGCCTACGGCCGGATTCACGGTTTTCGGCCAGATGCCAGCATAGCCTGATAACAAACCCGCTCCCAGTTCTCCTCGTTCACTATCCGTGATTGGCGTATTGATGGTTGAGCCTGAGCAGGCAAGCGAGACAAACGTGACCGACGTGTGCGGGTCGCTATATTCAAGGATGGCCGCCGCCTTCGACGGACCAGCCCAGGCCGACCGGTGGCATCGTTCGTCTTGCCACTCAGCAGCTTTGCTCGGGAACCCTAGAAATCCATCGTACTGAACTTCCTTGTCTGGCGCTCCCTCACCGGAGCCGTAGGAATCCCCGACTGAGATGATCAGGATGTCGCGCAGGGTCATGGTTACCGGCACTGAGGTGGCTTCGGTTTCACCCTCCCGAATATGCAGGGTGACGGAATACGAGCCGAGAGCAAGCCATACTCGAACCCACATATCTTCACAGGCAACTGGTTCCAGGCTGAACCCAGGTTCATGCGGATTTCGCTTCGGGAACTCCGTCTTTGAGACAACGAGCGGTTCTGGCAGGAGATCGCCGGTTATCGTATAGGTGTGAGTAACCGCCGATTCGGTGCCAAGTAGGGCGTTGCAGCCATCGAATTGCACACCATATGTGCCTGGTTGAACGTAGGCTCGGGCCGCATCGAGGTTGTTTGGATCAATCAGACTGGTCCCAGTGTGGCGCGGGAGCATGCTCCACTCGAATTGTGGCACGAACTCAGCTGCAACTGTTGGAGACGGCGTCCATACGGGCAAGCCTGATGCCGAAAGCAGGAGAAGCGCTATCAACGGGACGAGTATCGAACGCTTGTGAGCGAGGAGCGCTCTGCTTGATATGCTGTTAGTAGATTTTATTACGTTCATCGCCAGTTCTCCATACTCGAACATTGTTTGTGCCGTATAGAACAAAATGAGTCAATCAATCGAAAACTTGGGGAACTTCTCAACTTTCCTCGCTTTCTGTTCCTCTGCTGCCTCCTCGACGCCGTCGATCTGGTTGTCATCGCAATCGAAGTTGCGCATCCACTCAACCGCGTCTTCGAGCGAATAGGTAAGCTGCCTGGCGCCGGTGCGGACATGCTCGATGTCAATGCGCACCGCCTGGTGATCCATCTGCCAGTAGCGGACGATAAAGGCGTGCTGTCGCTTGGCCATCTTGGTCTCTCGAACTCGATGTCGAATCGACGCTTACGGGGCCATTGTCCCGGCATGGCGTTTCAACGGCGTTACACCCGCAGGCCCGTGCCATAGTGGAGAAAGTAAATCGTGGCTATTTTTTAGGTAGGTATACGTAGAAGCTCGAACTCGTCAGGTTTCGTTGAGACAATTCTCGATAGCCCAGGTCGCTATATCTCTTCGTGATGACAGTCCCAGCTTGCGAATGGTGTTACTGACATGTGTGTCAATTGTGCGTTTGGAGGTTCCAAGTTCGTCCGCGATCTGGCGATTTGTAAGGTCTCTAGTCAGTAGTACTGCGACTTCTTGTTCTCTAGGACTCAAGAGCCCTGGTGATGAACTCGAAAGTTGACGATCGTGTAATTCCGCTAGGAGGTCACCGGTCACAAGCGTCTCAGAAATCGCCACTTCAAGCGACCACTGCGTTCCTGACGCCCATTCTTCAGCGAACGTCGTATCGCCGAGGAGTTTGCGAGCCGCACTGATCGACGGTTCATTGAGTTTTCGATCCGCGGACGAAAGCGGTAGATCGATGTCCAGTCTGACAGATTCCGCCGCGCCATAGAGCCGAACCGCTCGAACGGCCAGCTCCTGCTCTTTGACTTTCCATGCGGCCACTGATGCAACGCCTTCGAGACCGAAGATAGTGCCTCGTTTGTCGCCAGCTTCTCGCGCTACGACAAGACACTGTGTATGAAAGACAAGCGCTCGCTGGAGTTCATTCTGATGGAGGGCAGCGTAGCCGCAGATATCAAACGCATTTGCGGTGAGTGATTTGTCGTCTAGTTCTTTCAAGATCGCAAGTGCTTCGCCTGCCAGTTCTTCAGCAAGCTGATAGTCAGCTTCGTCCAGGGCGACGACACCAAGATTTGCAAGGGCGAGAGCGATGCCTCGTGGATAGTTCACTTCTCGTTGTAATGCCAGACTTTGAGTGTAGAAGTCTTTGGCCTGCTCAAGTTGGCCGGACTCGCGTGCAACATTTCCCAACGATTGGAGAGCGGTTCCTACACCGGCTTTGTCGCCGAGCTCTTCACGAACCGCGCGACTTCGGGAATAGAACTGCATTGCCAGATCGTATTCTCCCCGCCACTCAGCAATAAGCCCCAGGATATGGGTCGTTGTTGCAATACCGTGTGGTTCAGCTTCCTCTTCAAACAGTGCTAACGCCTGCAGACACGATTCCTCCGCGCGATTCAATTCCCCCAGATTCCAGGTGAGTGCGCCAGCGCCCTGGAAAAGGCGCGCTCGGACAAGCCTCGGAACCTTGGAGGAATGACTTCGTGAAAGCGCGCCTGATATCCGGCGCAATCCTTCCGCCAGATAGCCACGATATCCCCAGAATCGCCAGAGCGCGGCAGACATTCTGGCTTCGATATCTAGCCGTTCGTTTTCGATCGCCCAGGTGAGCGCTGCCCTGATATTGTCGTGATCCTGTTCGAGGACGTTCAACCACTCCGCCTGTCGCGACTTGGTCAGTTCTGGTTCGGCAGTTTCCGATAGGTTCAGGTAGTACTCGGCGTGGCGTCGTCGCAGCTCTTCGGCATCCAGCTGCTGGCGTAGCTGATCGCGAACGAAATGGCGTACGGTGTCGAGCAATCGGTAACGCACGCTGGTCTCGGTCATCTGAACATCGACCAGTGATTTATCTACCAGTTGGGCAAGGAGGATGAGTACGTCTTCACTGAACGCTCCATCATCTGCACAGATCGCTTCAGCAGCCTCCAGGTTCCATCCGCCCGCGAATACAGCCAGGCGAACGAATAGCCGTTGCTCATCTGGATCGAGAAGATCGAAACTCCATTGTAGAGTCGCGCTCAGCGACTGGTGGCGTGGTAGAACTGTCCGGCTGCCGCCCGAGAGTATCTGAAAAGATTCTGCCAGCCGGATCGCAAGCTCTTCGACGCTGAACATGGACACGCGTGCGGCTGCCAGCTCGATCGCCAGCGGCAGTCCATTCAACCGGCGGCACAAGTCGATAACCGTGTGAACATTTTCGGTTGTCAGCGTGAACTCAGGTCGGACACTTCGTGCCCGTTCAGTAAAGAGCTGTGTAGCTTCGCACTCAAGTGCATCGGCAACCGCTGTAGCATCCGTAGCTGGAAGTTGAAGCGTGGGTACACGCAGAATCTGCTCCCCATCGATGTGTAGCGGCTCACGACTCGTCACCAATAGCTGAAGCTCAGGGCAGTGCTGCAGGAGGCGCTCGGCCAGTTGTGCGCACGCTGCGACGACGTGCTCGCAGTTGTCGAGGATGAGGAGTAGCCGTCGAGTTCTGATTGCAGTAGCAATCGCCTGCGTCTCTTCTATGGTTGGTTCAAGCTTTACATTGAGACTGCTGGCAACCACCTGCGTCACGCCGTCATCGGATACAACTGGGCTGAGGTCGGCGAACCAGACGCCATCCGGGTACTTCTGCACTATCCGCTGTCCGGTGGCAATCGCCAGCCGAGTCTTGCCGCAACCTCCGGGTCCGCTCAGAGTCAGAAGCCTGAACTTCTCCAGGAGCTCGACGATCTGGCGCAACTCAGTGACCCGCCCGACCAGGGTAGATAGAGGCACGGGAAGGTTCGTGCTGCGCGGAGCAGCTTCAGGAAGTGATGGCTCGTCCTTTGAAGACTCGCCGAACTGGCCCGACAGTATCTCTCCGTACAGCTTTGTCGTAGCCTCATCCGGTTGAGCGTCTAACTCCTGGTTTAGCGCCTCACGTACTCGGCTGAAGAGCCGGAGCGACCGATCGCGCTGGCCACTCTCCATATAGGCAGCCATCAGGCGGGCGGCAACCTGCTCATTTGTCGGCTCGGCAACGAGGACACACTCGTATACGTCACGAGACTCAGAAGCGAAACCGGCGTCGTCCAGTTCTTCGGCGAATCGAATCAGCAGCCTGGCGTGGCTATCACTCAGGCGTTCACGGTGAGATATTGCCCATTCCTCGTAGCGATCCTCTGGAAGGAGTGCACCGGTGTACAGATCCACTGCGTGCTTGATTACTGATAGATCTTTGGACTTGAACGCGGCGCTTGCCGCTCGTTCAAATTCATGCACGTCGATGTGTGGAAGGCCGTCTACGTCGAGAACGACCTGCTCATCACGAATTTGCAGAAAGGCATTGACCGGATAACCCGTGGATGCCAAGGCACGGCGGGCTGCGTGCAGCACAACACGCAGATTGTTGCCAGCAGCCACAGGCGATCTTTCAGGCCAGAGGAGTTCCAGGATCTCTTCGCGGTGAAGAGAGAGATGCGGCGACATTGCCAGTATCTTGACGAGATTCATCGCTTTGCGTCGTTGCCAGGCACTGCGTTCAACCTGCCGATCGCCGACACAAACCTCGAATCCGCCAAGAAGTTGAATCGTCAGTTCCATTGAAGATATTCCCAGTTGATCTTCAGACTATGGTCTACGTAGGGAATAGAAAGCGAGCAACTCTTTGAGTAATTGAGAGCCAAATCATACTTGGATTAGCACTTTCTCATCTTATGAACGAGGTTGGCATGCGTGAACGTTTCATGTCGTTTTATACACGTTTTAGGTCAGTTTCAAGATTGATTTGCCAGATCCCGAGTTCCCATGTTTGGCTACAACCAGGGGCGATTGTCAGTTGACGTTCGATCTGTCGCGACTCAAACAGAGTGCTTTCGAAAATGGGATGACCCTTTCCAAGTGATTCCTCTCATCATGTCGGCTGAGTGACTTTCGCTTTTTCCTTATATCTACTAAATTGTAAGGACCTGCTATGATAGTAATGACGAACTCAATTTGCATTGTGATGGAGAGACGGCATGCGTGAACTGGTCGCCACGGTTACCAGCAAAGGTCAGATAACGATTCCGATAAAAATTCGCCGGCACCTGGGAATTAAGGCAAAAGATAAAGTGGTGTTTGTCGTCGACGATAACGGAGATGTGTGGCTACAACTACCAAAGTATCCCGACATTGCTTCTCTTCGCGGAGTAGCCGGAAAACTCGATAAAAGCCTATCCTGGGATGAAATGCGGGAGATTGCCTATCAGGAGCGTCAGTCTGAAGGACATCACTCTGACTGAAACATGACGTACCCGTACATTGATGCGAATGTATTGATACGCTATGTGACAGGCGATGATCCGATAAAGCAGGAAGCCTCGGCAAGACTTGTCGAACAGATCTCCGACGGCACATTGATCGTGAATACTCCAGTTACTATGATCGCGGACCTTATCTTTGTCCTTAGTTCGCGTCGCTTGTACAACATGCCACGCGAGGACGTGGCCAGGGTGATGCTGGCAATCGTTCAAATGCCAGGGCTGCGGGTACCAAGTTCTCGCACCGTCATCCGAGCAATTCACATCTATGGTGAAACCAGCGTAGACTTCGGGGATGCGCTGATTGTCGCATCGATGGAAGCAACTGAATCTACGTCTATTTACTCCTATGATCGTGACTTCGACAAATTTGCAGAGATTCTGCGTATAGAACCCTGAGGTGTATCTGGTGCTTACGACCCCTGTCGGAAACCGGAGTCCGGTCCTTAGCCGTTTCTACGAACTCGTCGATCTCCACCCTGATAAAACAGCCTTGATTTACGCTCCTGAAGAGGGACCGGACATCGAAGTCAGCTGGGCGGAGTTCGATCAGGTGTCGACGCAGGTCGCGCGAGTGCTGGCAGAATACGGTGCCGGACCTGACCGGATGGTCGTCATCGGGGTGCGCAACTCTCACTGGCACTACTTCGTCACCTATGCGGCCTGGAAGCTCGGGGCGCTGGTGTTGCCGGCAAGATCTGATCTGCCGGCACGCGAGCGGAATGAGTTGTTAGACCTTGCCCAACCAGCAGTCGTCTATGCTGATTGGCAAGATACCGCATGGTCGGTGCTCACTCCGGAGGATCTGCAAGCACGCTATTCGAACTTCTCGGTCAAGGGCCTACCGAATATCCATCCACATCCTGGCAAAGCCATTGGCTCGGGCGGTTCAACTGGACGGTCGAAGCTGGTCGTCGACGCGACCTGGAACCCGGCCGAGTGGCGACGGACGCTTGGCATGGAGCCGAACCAGGTCCAGCTGATGGCAGCGCCGCTCTACCACAACTCCCCAGCTTTGATCGGTAATTCAGGTCTGATGAAAGACCACACCCTGGTGATCATGCAGCGCTTCGACGCCGCCAGAGCGGTCGATCTCATCGAGCGGTACCGGGTGAGCTACGCCTATATGCCGCCGATCATTATGCAGCGCATCGCCCGGCTGCCGGGCATCGAACAGCGCGATCTCTCTAGTTTCGAGGCAATGCACAGTTCCGCCGCCGTTTGTCCGCCGTGGGTGAAACAAGCCTGGATCGATCTGATTGGTCCGGAAAAGGTCTGGGAGGTCTACGGGTCTTCAGAAGGGATTGGCGCGACGACCGTCCGTGGTGATGAGTGGCTCGTACATCCTGGTACGGTTGGGAAGCCTTCTGGTTGTGAACTCAAGATCCTTGACCGTGACAGACAGGAGTTGCCTTCGGGAGAGGTAGGCGAGATATTCACCCGGCCAGAGTGCGGCAAAACCTTTGACTATGTTGGCGCGCCTGACATAACCACAACCGATGATGGCTTCTACAGTGTCGGTGATCTCGGCTGGGTAGATGAGGATGGTTACCTCTATATCGCCGATCGGCGGACCGACTTGATCGTCACTGGTGGCGCGAATGTCTACCCGGCGGAAGTCGAAGCAGCTCTGGGCGAGCACCCCGGCGTGGCCGATGTCGTCGTTGTCGGTATACCGGACGACGAGTGGGGTCGCCGGGTTCATGCTATTGTCTGTCCAGCCGATGTTGAGCAGCCACCTGCTCCGGGGGAACTGGATCTGCATGTCCGCGAGCGTCTCGTCAACTACAAAGCTCCGAAGACCTACGAGTTTCTCAATGAATTTCCTCGCAACGAGGCTGGCAAAATTCGGCGCAGCCAGCTGGCTCTGGAACGCGAGCGGGAAGACTTGCCCGGAATCGTTCCCGCCCGGATTTAGCACACAGGGGGTAGGTAACTTGTGGCCTCTTCGGTAGAGAGCCGGGGATCTATTGGCCTGATCTCGGCGACCTCGCTTGGTGTCGGACTCATGGTCGGCGCTGGGATCTTCGCTCTCATGGGTGAGGCGGCCGCGATTGCCGGAGGCGCGGTCTTTATCTCCTTCATCATTGGCGGCGTCATCGCCTTGCTGAATGGTTACTCCCTGGCCAGACTCGGGGTTCGTTACCCGTCGGCAGGCGGCGCGAATGAGTACATTATTCGGGGTTGGGGCGATAATCTCTTCTCCGGCGCGATGATCGTCCTCTTCTATTTCGCCATTCTCGCAAGTATGGCTATGGTCGCCCAGGCATTTGGCAACTATGCGGCATCTCTGTTTCTTGGCGAGCAAGGCGGAATCTGGGTACACATTTTTGCTTCGGCAATCATCGTAGTTATGGTGCTGATCAATGCCATCGGCTCTGAAGCTGTTGGCCGGTCGGAAACGGTTATTGTTGGCATCAAGCTTACCGTCCTGGTTGTATTCGTCATCGCTTCAGCAGTCACGATTGATCTCGAGAACTTATCGACCTCAACCTACGCACCGGTGAGCGATATTCTCTTCAGTGTGGCGTTGACTTTCTTTGCGTTTGTCGGATTCACGGTCATCAATAACTCTGTTGAGGATATGGATAACCCGACCAAGACGTTGCCCCGGGCGATGTATCTCTCGATATCAGTCGTCATGCTCCTGTATGTTGGCATCTCGTTCGCCGTCTTCGGAAATCTCACCGTTCAGGAAGTGATAGCGGACAAGGACACGGTGCTTGCCGAGGCGGCGCGACCGGTCTTCGGCGATGTCGGGTTCACGGTCATGGCGCTGACCGCGCTGCTGGCGACCTCGTCGGCGATTCTTTCGGGGCTGTTCCAGTCGATGAACATGACCTTCGGTCTCGCCCGTGACGGCCAGATGCCGCCGGCATTTGAACGCCGACTCTGGCGACACGGAACAGCCGGGTTACTCATTTCGGCTGGGATCGTGCTGGTTCTGGCCAACTTCTTCCCGCTCGGCGAGACAGCTGCCATTGCCAGCCTGTCCCACCTGGGTGTCTTTGCCGCGGTCAATGCCGGACACCTCCGGCTTACAGGCGAGACCGGTGCTTCACGCTGGATTATTATCCTGGCACTGGTCACGGTTGTTGCTACGATTGCCCTGTTTGTGGTCTACACTGCAGAGCATCACCGATCAGCGCTGTTCGCGTTTCTTGGCTT
>CAZNYB010000038.1:0-36233 GCA_964577155.1 uncultured Thermomicrobiales bacterium
CATTCATTGACACGGCCGTTCCATCAATACCGGAGGCTTGAATTTCAAGCGGCGGACAGTTGTCTCGTTCAAGACACTGGATGCTGGCTCCAAGAGTACCCAATGCCTCGATCAGTGGTCCGAGCGGACGCAAACGCATCGCATCGGTTCCATCCAGAACGTAGGTCCCGGTTCCCAATGCGCAAATGGCGGTCAGGAAACGCATGGACGTGCCAGAGTTTCCGAGAAACAGCCGACCGCTGCGAGCCGGCAGCGATCCGTCACAGCCTGTCACCGTCGCAACAGCGTCTGCCCAATTAACATTGAGATCTATACCAAGGATTTCTAATGCCGCTGCCATATAGCGGGTGTCATCACTATCAAGGACACCGGTTATCGTCGATGTGCCTTGCGCCAGTGCGGCTATTGGAAACGCCCGGTTGGTGTAGCTCTTCGAGCCAGGCAGCCTTACCGATCCATTTACCGGACCGGAAGCCACTGGAATCAACAACGGGCTATCAAGGTTTTGCATTCAACTCTCGTTTCAAGTGAATTTCATGTCCCAGTCGTAAGGAATATCCGGAGAATCGTATGGAATCCGGTACTCGTCGGGATCGGCTGGATCGTAGGGTTGTGTTGGAAAATTGACGAGCAGACATGGGGTGATCCCGATGTTTTTGAACCCGTGCAGCACGCCGATCGGGATTTTAACGACGATCCGGTTTTCATCGCCGATGAAAAACTCATTGATCAACCCGTAGGTTGGAGAATCTTCTCTGATATCGTAGAGCGGCACCTTGATCATGCCCGATATGCAGGTGAAGTAGTCGGTCTGTTTTTTGTGGTGATGCCAGCCGCGGATAACGCCAGGATAGGACATCGAAAAGTAACATTGTCCGAAGCCTTCAAAGATCGGGTCGTCGCGCCGTAAAATTTCGGTGAGTGAACCACGGTCATCGGCGAACGTGGTCAACCGCTTGACTTCAACCCCGTTGATCAGATCCATCGTTGTTTACGCTACCTCCGCATCAATGTTCAGGGACCGCAACAATGACCATGCGTTCCGAAGCTGAATCATAGCCGCTAAGGTCGTAATCCCCATAGACGTTCTCAATGATCCAGCCGGTTCGCGCCAGGAGATGTTCCATTTCAAAGTAGTAGACATAACGAGTTGTATAGTGATCATAGGTCCGTTTGACGGTTCCGTCCGGGGATGTCAGATCAAAGAGGATATCGTTCTCGATGGTCTGACTTGCCTGGTCGTGAGTTCTGCTTATCCATTTGTCCAGCCGCGAGCCATCGTCAAATCGAAATGTAAACTCATGTTGCACCTGACTGGCAAGCGTTTCGAAGAACTGAGCGTCAGGAGAGAAGATATCCAGTAGCAACAGTCCATCTGTGTTTACGTTTTTGCGTACACCAGCAAGCGTCGCAAGTTGGGATTGGATATCCGGCAAATGCAGGAACGTGTTGATCGAGATGAACGCCATCGAAAAAGGGGCGTTTGGCAACCTGGCGCTTTCGAGCTCAGTCATATCCATGTGAACCAGCGAAGCCAAACCACCGACTCGTTCATCAGCGAGTCTGAGCATCGCCGCAGATGAATCAATGCCTGTAAGCGGGAAGTTGAGCGAACTCAGCGACTCCAGAATTCGCCCAGTGCCGCACCCTAGTTCCAGGATCGATCCGTCTGCACGCCTGGCAAAAAGATCGTACAATGGTAGGTCGTCATCGAACTGATCGTACTCGAGGTCGTAGTATTTCGATAGCACTTCATATTCATTGGCCTGGTTTGTCGATGGCGCATTCATAGGCAGGATTGTACCTTCATCGCAAGGTAGAGGATTTTCAACCGGCATAGCGAAATACAGGTTTGACAGGTGGCCGGAAAAAATCGCAAACGCAGCAACCCAAATGGCAAAGGCGACGGACGAAAAGTCGTCGCCTCGAACCGGCGTGCCTACCGCGACTACTTCATTGATGAAGAAATCGAAGCCGGGATCGTCCTGACGGGAACCGAGATCAAATCTATCCGTGAAGGCCGACTCAACATCTCAGACGCCTACGCGACATTTAATGGCGGGGAAATGTGGTTAGTGGGGATGCACATATCTCCCTATGGACAAGCCAGTGACTATTTCAATCACGATCCGACCCGGCCACGCAAATTGCTGCTGCACAAACTCCAGGCTGAGACGCTGGCTTTTGAGCTGGAAGCAAAAGGCAAGACGCTTGTTCCCCTTCGGGTCGCGCTGAAGAATGGTTGGGCGAAGATCGATCTCGGCCTGGCGCGTGGGAAGAATCTGTACGACAAGCGTCAATCGATTGCCGAACGAGATGCTCGACGTTCGATGGAACGCGAACTGCGCCGTCACTCATAACTACACGAATGTTGTATACTTAGACGCTTAACTTTGGGGATGTTTGGTTTCGACAGGGCTGGAGGCTAGAAGATTGCAAGCCGAGGTCGCCCCGGGACTCGTAAAAAGGGGCAAAAACACTAAAAGGCGAAGAAGAACTCGCTTTCGCTGCTTAGTTAACTACTAGCAGCGCGTTCGCCCGGACCGACTCCCGGCAGGTCCGGTGTCGAGCGACGCAAAGCCGGGACGCTGCGGTTTCGATCGCCGGATAGAGCCGCCTAAGACACTTCTGGCAGGCCGATTGCGAACGGTGTCGGCGCCGGTCGAGTCGGTGTCATAAATCACCGACTAAGCTTGTAGGATATCTTCAGCTAAACGTTCTGGACGGGGGTTCGACTCCCCCCATCTCCACATTACAGGAAACGCCCGCTTTGCCAGCGGGCGTTTTTCTTTCGTCTTCAAAATCATCTTCGAAAACGTTGCTATCACCCAGAGTCTGACGCGCTGAGGATATCGAGTAACCTGGCCGGATCAATGCTTCCGCCGCTCACGATGCAGACGCTCTTGCCGCGATCCTGCAGGGGAATCTGGAGCGCCGCAGCCACAGCCAGCGCGCCAGCGCCTTCAGTTATGATCTTGTTCTGATCCGCGAGCAGCCGAATCGCTTGCCTGGCATCCTCCTCGGAAATGAGTCTGACGTCGTCAACGAGATCCTTGATCACGGGAAAGACTTCTGGTGTGATGAATGGAACTGCAACACCATCGCAAAACGTGTTGCATTCGACCGAAGCTGGTCCGTTAATGGCCAGGCTCTCCGAGAGAGCCGGACACGTCTCTGGTTCAACCGCCACGATACGGACATCGGGTTTGAGCGCTTTAACAGCCGTTGCTACCCCGATGAGAAGACCGCCTCCGCCAACCGGGATGAAGAGGGACTCGATATCGGGGCACTGCTCGATGATTTCGATCCCGGCGGTGCCATGTCCGGCCAGGACACCACGGTCATGCCAGGCGTGGATAAATGAATAGGGCTCATTTTCCCAGCCGCGATTCTGCATAAACGAGAAGACTTCTTCGCGAGGTACCAAAACAGGTGTGCCGCCATATGCTTCGACGGCGGCGATCTTCGTCACCGGCGCATGTTCCGGCATGATTGCCCGTGCTTCGACGTCGAAATACCGGCCACACCAGGCAAGAGCCTGGGCTGTGTTTCCGGCACTGGTGCAACTCAGCCCAGCCTGCCGTTGTTCAGGGTCTAACTGTGCAACAGCATTAAAAACACCACGGATTTTGAATGAGTTGATCGGCTGGTGAATTTCCAGCTTCAGCAATATCGAGCTTTCTTCTCGTGATCCCAACGGAATCAATGGCGTTTTGACGGCAACACCATCGAGCCGGTCTACAGCCTGGTAGATATCCTCGATTGTGGGTTGTATGCTCACAGGACGCCTTTCACTGAAACGGCAGACAACTGAAATCGCCGGGTTCGTTCAACAACCGGTCAGCACGATTCTGCCGTTGATGGCTAGTCCCCGGCAGGTACCTGAGCAGCTTCACGCAGCGCTCCCTCGATGATTGCGAAGTCATCATCGTCCACAGGTCGAATATTGCCCTGGAACGCAAGTGTCCAGTTCTTCGGCGGCCACTTTTGTACGTATCTCAGTTGACGAGCGACTGGTTCTGCATCAATGAAATCCTTCTCGTCAAGGATAATATCTGGCTTGATGTTGAATCGGTACGGGTAGTCTTCATCGGCCCGATTTTTGTTGGTGCTGCTCCAGATTGGCGTATGATCTTCAAAATACTCTGACGTCACCGTTGCTGTACCGGACAATGCCTTCAATCCGGTGATATACCAGGTAATGCGATCACCGGGCTTTATTTGCTCGGCTTTTCGGATATGACGGCTCTTTAGTCCTTGGACGGTAAATCCGGTGTTTTTCGTTGCCTGAAAGTTCTCTGGTGAGCCGGTGATGATCCAGTTAGTATTGTCGGACAATTGCATACTCCTTATGATGTCGCTTGATACCTGTATGAGAGTATGCCATTGAGTGTACGTTCAGCCTAGTAAACTGGCTACCCCGATCTCCGGATGTATTGTTTAGATGATGGCAGGGCGCATGATTGTTGAATCGAACTCAGAGTTGCTGGCGACCGAACTCCGACAGGTCGTCGGCAATGCCTATGTCCACACTGGTCGCGCTGAGGTCGGTGTCTTTGAGTTGGATGCCTCGGACGAATCAATCTCAGGGATTCATCAGCCAGACGCTGTGGTACTTCCGGCAACGACCGAAGAGGTGAGCGCCGTTGTCAAAACTGCCGTGAAGCACAATCTGCCGGTCGTCGCTCGCGGCGCGGGGACAGGACTTGCCGGTGGAGCGGTGACAACAGAAGGCGGTATTCTGATTGTTACTGCCCGAATGAATTCCATCGAGGAAGTCCATCTCGTCGACCGCTACGCGATTGTTCAGCCGGGAGTCATCAATCTCGATCTCTCCGAACATCTGGCTTCGAGCGGTTACTACTACGCTCCAGATCCAGCGAGTCAGAAGACCTGCACGATTGGCGGAAACATCGCGAACAACTCGGGCGGACCGCACTGTCTGAAATACGGCGTAACCACGAACCATATCCTTGGTGTCGAAATGGTGCTGGATGATGGCGAGGTTGTCTGGTGGGGTGGTCCGTCGTCCGAGAATCCAGGGTTCGATTTAACACGAGCAGTGGTTGGTTCAGAAGGTACGCTTGGGATTGTTACCAAAGCTGTCGTCAGAATCCTCCCATTACCTGAAACGAAGGGTGTCCTTCTTGCCGCATACGAATCGATAGCGACAGCTTCGAGGGCGGTGTCCGCGACGATCGCAGCTGGAATCATCCCCGCCGCGATGGAAATGATGGATGCAAAAACAATCGAAGCAATAGAAGTGTCAGCTCAGGCTGGTTACCCGAAACATGCAGCCGCTGTGCTTCTTGTCGAACTTGATGGAGCGCATGAAACGATTGAGTTTCACCGCAAGATCGTCGCTGAGATCCTTGCTGAACACGGGGCCATCGAGGTGAGAGATGCCGAAACGGCGGAAGAGCAAGCCCGGTTGTGGCTAGGAAGAAAATCAGCGTTTGGCGCAATGGGTCGCCTGGCACCGAATTATCACCTAACCGACACCGTAGTGCCGCGTTCAAAACTCCCGATCGCGATGGAAGAGGTTGCGGAAATCGCAGAAAAATATGACTTGCTAGTTGCCAATGTCTTTCACGCCGGCGACGGTAATCTACACCCACTCATCCTCTTTGACCGGAATGAGCCTGGCATTATGCAGCGTGTGCTCGACGCGAGTGATGAGCTTATGGCATCGAGCATGAACCTTGGCGGCGCGGTAAGTGGGGAGCATGGCATCGGCATCGAAAAACAGAACGCACTCCCGCTGATGTTTTCGGACGACGACCTGGAAGCGATGGGATCCTTGAAACGGTCTTTTGACCCTGACAACATCTGCAATCCAGGGAAAGTTTTCCCTTCTGGTTTTGAGGTGTTCCACACCAAAGAGGCGGTGACCTCGGGAGCCAGCGGTGACTAGCAGCGAGCAGCGGGAAATAACCGTCGATGGTACCTCCGTTTCTTCAGTTATCGAACCTTCGTCCGAGAGAGAACTGTGCGAAGCCGTCCATAACCTGAACCAATCAGTTGGTCATGCTCTGCTGATCGGATCAGGCACTAGACTTCAGTTCGGAAACATCGGCGGTCCATTTGATCGAGCAATTTCAACTGCCAGACTCAACTCGGTTATCGAATACAGCCCGGACGATCTCACGATCGCTGTTCAGGCAGGCGCGACATTGGCGTCAATCAACGAGGTGTTAGCAACATCGCGTCAGATGCTGGTAGTAGATGCACCCTGCCCTCATTCGGCGACAGTTGGCGGCTCATTCGCGACCGGTCTCGATGGTCCGAGCAGGCTGGGATTTGGCTCGCTTAAAGATGCAGTCATCGGAATTGAAGCAATGCTGGCGTCCGGTAAACAGATCAAATCTGGTGGCATGGTCGTCAAAAACGTGACTGGCTACGATATGTCAGGCGTCTTCCATGGCTCGCTCGGCGCTTTTGGCATCGTCACTCGACTTAATTTGAAAGTCGCTCCAGTACCTGAGACTGCAAGCAAATATGTGTACACGTTTGAGCGGCATTCGGAAGCGATGGAGGCTGCTATCTCCTGCCTGCTCTCCGGTTTGGAAATTTCAGCACTATTTGTAGAAGGCTCATTCGCGGGAAACCACCGATTGCACCTCGTCTTGAGCGGAATTGAAACAGCGGTGAACCGGATTGGCACTCGATTGAGTGAAGGCATATATGAAGTCAGCACGCCGGTCGACGCGAGTATGGATTCTCTCAGCATCGGGTCGGATGATACGTTTGGCAGTTTTGTTGACATAAACTCAGGTGCCTCAATTGCCCGCGTCACCTGTCCGGCGTCCAAACAGAAACTTTTCCTCGAATCGTTAGCGGCGTCCGAAGAAGCAGGCGTCTGGGACTACCTGGCTGATCCCGGTTCAGGACTCATTTATTTGAGGACGAACGGCACAGCGGTTGGTCTAACAGTTTTTGATGGCATCCGGAACCAGCTTACCTGGCTTGCGCTTCCGCCTGAGCTCAAGAGTGCGCTGGATGTGTTCGGCCTAATGCCAGAGCGTAATTTCGATATCGTGCGCAGGTTAAAGGATGAATTCGACCCTGATGGACGATTCAACCGGGGACGGTTCGTCGGCGGGCTGTAGATCTACCTGGAGAAACATGACTATCACTGAACAGCGGATCCCTCAAACGCTCGGACAACTACTTGGTTTTAGCGGACTTGATCAGCCCCCTGAAGATGTGATCCGTTCTTGCGTGCACTGTGGTTTTTGCCTGCCTGCCTGCCCGACCTACCGGGAGACGATGCAGGAACAATCTTCTCCACGTGGCCGAATCTGGCTGATACGCGCAGTCTCAGAAGGAAAACTGGATATTCGGGATGAAGTGTTCCAGAGTGAGATGTCACTCTGCCTCAACTGCCGTGCTTGTGAGGCCGTCTGCCCGTCGGGAGTTGAATATGGTGAGCTCATAGAGAACGCCAGAGCGCAGATCGCCCGGCTGGAGCCGAAAACGTCATCGGAACGACTTGCACGAAGATCAGCAATGGTCGGGCTTTTTGGAAGTCCACAGCGATTTCGGACCGCTTCATCCGCATTACGCTTCTACCAGAGATCAGGACTCCAGAAGCAGATTCAGTCGTTGGGAATCCTTTCTAAGATCGGACTTGAGTCGCAAGAAGCGATGATGCCGGAGCTAAGCGACACTTTTTTCGTTCCAGGAACTGAATACTGGCCGGCACAAGGTGAACGACGGGGAACTGTCGCGCTCCTGTCTGGTTGTGTCATGAGCACTGCCTATGCTGATATCCACCGCGCGACCGCCCGGGTGCTGGCACGCAATGGCTACGATGTCGTTGCGCCGCCGGAACAGGTGTGTTGCGGGGCGCTGGCGATACACGGCGGAGAGTTAGACATTGGTCGTGATCTGGCGCGCCGCAACATCGACGCGTTCGATTCACCCGAGTTTGATGCTGTCTTAATGAACGCTGCCGGGTGTGGCGCGGCGATGAAGGAGTACGCCTTTTTGCTCCGAGATGATCCTGCCTACGCCGAACGAGCCGAACGCTTCTCGCATAGGGTGAAAGACGCAACCGAATTTCTTGCCAGCAACGGGCTGGTCTCCACACCGGGAGAGCTTCCAATCACCGTCACCTATCAGGAGCCTTGCCATCTCGCGCACGCTCAGAAAATTACCGCTGAACCGCGTGCGATCCTGAATCAGATCCCCGGGCTTCAACTACAGGAAATGCCCGAATCATCCCTCTGTTGTGGCTCAGCCGGCGTATACAACTTGTTGCAACCGGACATGTCGTCCCGGCTGCTGGCTCGAAAGTTGAAGCACATCAAGTCGACCGGAGTTGAGACGGTCGTGAGCGCCAATCCCGGTTGCATCCTGCAACTGGAGGCTGGGATAAAGGCTGAAGGGTTGCCGATTTCTGTCATTCACATCATGAGTTTGATGGATCTTGCCTATCGTGGTCGAGAAGCGGATTGATGGATTCCGGCAAGGTGTTTAACGTAGTTCCGGTCTCAGCACGCTAACCGGTTTTTGACATTCGCTTAGCCGCTGAACAGACGATCGCGTCACTTTGTGAACCGGTAACCGGTCGCTCGCACGAATCTTGAAGCAACATCGTGCTACGCGTAACCAACAACATTTTGTACCTGGAGTCGACCGTACGTACAACCCGGTGCTAGACTTACATAATTGTTTCAAGTTCCGCAGTATCAGGAGAGTCTGAGATCGCACACGTTCCAAACGGACGAATAGGCTCAGTAACCGACGGTAGCTTTACTTCAGGGTTACATGTCAGGCTTGACGATCCTGCCGTTGAGGATCTTCAGGTCGGTAGCTTCGTCGTGCTCGAAGGAGAGCGCAACCGTTATTTCAGTCTGATCGGAGATATCCAGCTCAGAGTTACCGACCAGGGTGTTCTGGCGGATCCGCCAGTAGGATCGCCGTTTGTCCGAAACGCGTTGCACGGCATTCACACGTTTGCCGCCGTACAGGTGCGACCCAGCCTGGTGATCGACGATAGCGCCGCACTCAATGGCGATCCCAGTCCAAAATCAGTGCGGACCATCCCGGGTCATTTCGCGACGATGCGGCAAGCTCGTGAAGAGGAATTTGCATTTGTGTTTGGCGAAGCCTCCGCCGAGCGCTATCCGATCGGCTCGCCGATTGCGATGCCGAACATTCGCATTCCAATTGATCTGAAGAAATTCATTGAGCGGTCCAGCGGCATATTTGGCCAGACAGGCACCGGCAAAAGTGTGCTTACCAGACTGATTCTCTTTGGACTGATACAGAGCCATATTGCATCGACGCTCACCTTTGACATGCATGGAGAATACGGAACCGGTGATCCGAGAAAGCCGGACATTCCCGGTCTGAGTGCGCTTTTTCCGTCGTCGATGGTAAAGGTGTATTCACTGGATGAAAAAAACACCGAGAGCGACAACCACATCAAACTCGGCCTCAACCACATCCAGCCCGAAGACATCGAACTCCTTGATGATGAACTTAATCTCCGAGACACTTTTGACGCTTCTACGTTCGCGCTCCGCAGGCAGTTTAATCAGCAGTGGCTTAGCAAACTGCTCGAGATGAGCGACGCCGAATTGGAGGAATTCACCGCATCTGGCAATGCGCATGCCGGCGCGCTGCTTGGACTGCGGCGAAAACTGATGTATCTCACCCGGACTGGGTACATCCAGCATGAACTTGATCGCGACCCGGTTGAGGAGATTGTGGCGCAACTACAGGATGGTAAACATGTCGTTGTTCAGTTCGGCCGGTACAGCCGGTTACGTGACTATCTGCTGGTTGCAAATCTTCTGACACGACGAATCCACGAACGGTACACAGAACTGACTCTCTCAACAGGTCCGGGAGGAGTCTTGAATCAGGTTAAACCACTGGTCGTGGTCGTCGAAGAGGCACACAAATTCCTCAATCCTCAAGCGGTTCGGCAATCCATTTTTGGCACCATCGCCCGTGAAATGCGGAAATTTGGCGTGTCACTGCTTGTGGTTGACCAGCGTCCGAGCGGTATCGATGATGAAATCATCTCCCAGCTAGGTACGCGGATCACCGGGCTGTTGTCAGACTTCTCAGACATTGAAGCCGTGTTGAGCGGCACGGGAGATCGTTCAGCGATGCGAGCTATGCTTGCCAGCCTTGAACCAAGCCGGCAAATCCTGGTTCTTGGCCATGCAATACCGATGCCAATGATCTTGCAAACGAGAGAATACGGTCTTGGATTGAGTAGCGAGCGCGATAGCGACCTGCAACGCATTGAAGCAGGACGAGCCTTGCTTCAGGCTCCACCACGTCGACAACGGGGGCAAAGCGATTGAAGCTGCTTCACTTCGCCGACCTGCACCTAGGCGTCGACAACTATGGCTCGATGGACGCCGCTTCCGGTGTTTCATCGCGGGTCAACGATGTGCTACGTGCGCTGGACACTATTGTAGACCGCGCGATTGAAGATCGCGTCGATGCAGTGCTCTTTGCCGGTGACGCCTACAAGAATCGCGATCCGAATGCTACGTTGCAGCGTGAGTTTGCAAAGCGAATCCACCGGCTGGCACGCGCTGAAATACCAACCGTGCTCCTGGCTGGCAATCACGACCTTCCGGCGGTTCATGGACGCGCAGCTCCGACAGAAATTTACGATGTGTTGGATATTCCGTTTGTCTATGTTTGCCGGTTCATAGAGTACCTGACAGTAGATACTAACTCCGGTCCGCTGCAGATTGTCGCCGTCCCCTGGGTGAACCGCTCAACCTTTATGGCTCACGAGTCGTACAAGACCCTGGCTGACCAACGCCTGGACGAAGCCATTACCGATGTCATCACCACCGAAGTTGCCCACCTTAGCCGGCGGCTGGATCCTGAAGTTCCGTCGGTCTTGCTGGCACATGTTAGCCTCGACGGCGCGGTTTTTGGCCTTGAGCGCTCGATTATGCTCGGAAATGACATACGGTTGGCACGGGATGATTTGAAGGTCTCAGCGTTTGATTACGTGGCACTGGGCCATATCCACAAACATCAGGTCATGCGATTGAATCCGCCGATCATTTATGCGGGAAGTCCTGAACGTGTCGATTTTGGTGAAGAGTCAGAAGACAAAGGATATATCCTGTTCGACATTTTGACCCACGATTCGGGTGATCGGTTTGTGAACTGGGAATTTGTGACACTTCCTGCGAGATCGTTCGTGACCCTTCGCGTCAATGCACAAGGCGAAAAACCGATGTCAATGATCGAGCGCGAAATCAGTGCCGAAAGCGCTCGATTGAAAGATGCAATTGTCAGGTGCTTCATCAAGGTTGATCCGGGATATGAAGCGTCCGTTTCTCCGCGTGAGATTCGCCATTTACTCGCTCTACAGCAACCATCGCATATCGCAACCGTCTCAATCGAGAGTGATTCAACATCGCGCCCGCGCATTGAAGTGCCGCAAGATGAAGCGCTTGACCCGGTCAAAATGCTGGACAGGTGGTTAGGCCAGCGTGAGCTCGAAGGCGCATTTCGGGATCTGGTGCGGCTCAAAGGTCACGAGCTGATCAGCCAGCAGCAGGAGTCGGAGTGACCAGACTTTAGCTCAGACGTCAACGCAGTGATGACCCGATTTACATGTAGCGGTCGAACCAGCCGAGGATGTATTCCAACCGCTGAATGCGGTGCTTTGGTTTTCCTGAGCGCGATAGATCATGGTTCTCGTTTGGAAATCTCACCAGTTCCGTCTCACGACCTAGTTTTTTCAGTGAAATGAATACCTGCTCTGCTTGCTCTATCGGACACCGGTAATCTTCTTCCGAGTGGACAATGAGCAGCGGTGTCGTCATGTCCTTGACATAGCTGACCGGTGAGTACTTCATGAAGTGTTCACGGTGCTCCCAGGCTTTGCCGCCAAATTCGTAGTCGATAAATGTCCAGCCAATGTCGCTGGTCCCGTAAAACGAGTAGAGATTTGAAACACATCGCTGGGTGACAGCCGCTTTGAACCGGTCAGTGTGACCGACAACCCACAGCGTCATGTATCCGCCATAGGAACCGCCGGTTACACCGAGCCGGTGTTCGTCGACGTAGCCCTGGTCAACCACGTAGTCCACAGCAGCCATCAGATCGGGCATATCGGTCTCGCCCCACCTGAGATGAGTGGCGGTGGTGAAGTCCTCTCCATAACCGGCTGAGCCGCGAGGGTTCGTATAGACCACGACGTAGCCCCGCGCAGCCATCAGCTGAAATTCGTGCATGAATGCGTTTGCGTACATGCCATGTGGTCCGCCATGTATCTGCAGGATCATTGGGTAGGTATGCTCCGGCTTGAAGCCAGGCGGTTTAAGTATCCAGCCCTGCACGTCTGTGCCGTCAGTGGATTTGACCCAGAACTCTTCAGGTTGTTGTAACGCTATGCCTTCAAGGAATTCGTCATTCAGATTCGTCAACCGCCGCTCGTTTGATCCGTTGGTATCAGCAATATAGAGATTGCCTGGCTCGGTACCGGTTGCACTGATGTACGCGAGTTTGGACCCATCGGAGTTGATACTCATTCCTGAAATTCTCCGGTCGCCGGAAGTAATTTGACTTACTGATCCCCCACTGGACGGGATTTTATAGATCTGGGTCGAACCGCTGTCGCTGGCGAGAAAATAGATTGATTTGCCATCTGGCGTCCAGAGATATGAGGCGCCCGAACCTTTGAAAACATCGCTCATTGCGGAATCGCCGGCTGAGCGATTGAAATCCTCGGTGACACAGTAGGTTGAGCCGTCCAGGTTGGCTACCCAGATATCGTCGTCGACGCTACCGCCCCGGTTAGCCTGCCAGTGACCGGCCACAGCAATGCTGGAGCCGTCAGGTGACCAGACTGGAGATCGGAACGATGCCGTGTCGCCAGTCAGGATCGGCCGGGCTTCACCACCAGCGGAAGGGATCGACCACAATTCGGAAACAGCATTGAAGTTGAGATCTCTGTCGTCGGTTCGATTCGAAATGAAAGCAACGCGTTGTCCGGCAGGCGACCAGGCCGGAGATCGATCGTCAAAGTTGCTGGTCTCTTCAAGCAAACTAGGCGCAGAAGCATCAACCGGGACACGCCACAGGTTCACCGGCTTCTGGTCAACGAATCCGGGTGTGCCATTGGCACGGTAGCCAAGTTTGGTGATATGAACGACGTCGCTGTTGTCGTCTTTTTCTTCGCTGTTCTCGTCCGACGAATCCATAGCTGATTTCGACTGTGCGACAAACGCTGAGCTATCTGGCGACCAGTCAAACTGGCTAACTCCATCATCGAAGGAGCTGACCCGCCAGGCTTCGCCTCCGTCCAATCGAATGAGCCAGATCTGATTCTTAGGATTTTCTTCGTTGTGTTCTGCTTTTCGATTGGAGATGAACGCTAACTTGCTACCGTCTTGAGACCATTTAATTGATGAATCGGTCGAATTGGCCGTCGTCAGGCGCTTTGATGAGCCTGTCTCCAGATCAACGACATAAATGGATGAGTGATACCCGTCAGATTTCTCGTCGATTGTGGTAACGACATAGGCAACAGATTTGTCATCCGGACTGAAGCGTGGTTCTGAAATCAACTGAAATGAGTAGATATCTTCCGCGGTAATCGCTCGCCGTAGTGCAGTGCTCATTCCCCACCTTAAACTCTTTTTCTGAAGTCTCAACCGCCAAATCTCGCGCGCTTATCCTAGCATCACCGATCAAGTAGAAGTATCGCCGATGTCTCTCATTTGTCTGGATATCTGGCGCAATTGTTCCAGTATGATCGTACGGTACTGCCAGTATTCCTCCTCGTCGATCCGATCTTCCTCATGTGCTTTCTCGATAGTCCGAAGTTCTTCTATCAGCCTGTTCCGTCGTTCCTCTACAGTGGATGCCAGGACAGGCGTAAGCATGGTCGGGCGTGGCCGGTACAGTCCTCGCTTGTAGACGATGAACAGCGTGATGCCAACGGCAACGATCAGCACGAAAACAGAAAGCACGATTGGTTCCAGCTTGCTCAATGTGTTGGCGGTCACCTGGCTCTCGGGGAGATTCCGAAATGCCAGGTTTAAGATGCTTCCTTCCGCCATCGGTGGGGCGGACCAGACACGGTATTGCTGATCGCCAATCTGCGATCGACCTTCATCGACGACGCCGATACCTTCAACCGTGATTGATCCCAATTCGAGCGTATCAAGAATCAGGATGTTTACCGCTTCGGTCTGATACGCGGTGTCCAGTTCAAGGCGAACGGACGTGCCAGTGTACGGAATTGTGTATGCCAGGGTCGCGGTTTGCGATCCGGGTATGAACGGGGCTGAAGCAAATACGGTTGCGCCTTCAATCGAGGTGTTGCCAAAGTTGAATCCTTCAAGCGGAGTAACTTCGCGAGCGTTTAGCGGAACAGGAAACTCTACCGTATGGCCGTTGTCGTTCGGGACAATGGTTAAATCTCCATCGAGACGCAACAGCGAGACATCGAGCAATCCGGTCTCACCATTTTCCGTATCGACCGCACTAAGCACGAAACCTTTGGACTGAATATGAAGATCCTCGGAACTTGTGGTGGTCTCGTAGACCAGGATTTCTGCTTCAATTGCGGTTGATTCCCCGTTGAATCGAAGCATGCCCGATGCGTAGAGAACGTTTTTGTACTCAACAGATGTTGCGTAGACGTTGGCCGGATCGGTGTCGAGATTGTCGAACTGGTAGTTGCCTTCGGCGTCAGTGTTTGACGGGATTTCTTCCTGGAATCCTTCAGCAGTGAAGCGTGAGAGGCTCACTTCCAGATCCGAACCGGGAACACCCAGCGTCACGTTGGTGACAGATCCGGAGATTATTCCTTCCGTCTGTGCAGCCACCGGATTGATCCTCATGCCAGCAACTGAGAGGAGCGTTCCGACTATCAGAAACAACATCAAATGCAGAAATCGTCGATCGGAAAACGTCGTTGTCACGTCGCTGGCACTCGCTGTTCCTGCAATCTGAATCCTTTAGGTTTACTCAGTCCCAAACCTAGCCTTTATCCAGCAGTCTAGTCTTCCATCAGTTGGAACTGTTCTGCCAGAAATTGGTCATGATGAGAAGCCGACCGGTATACTCATGCTGGTCGTGCTAAGCGGGGAGCTGGCGGTGCCCTGAACCCGCAAACCGCCTTAGCGGGGCTGAATCCCAACTTGCGGTTCGCTCTTATGGGACTGCCAGGCCAAGTGGTGTTGAAGGTCAGGTCCCGCGCGGCGTGGGCCTGTGAACCTGGTCAGGTCCGGAAGGAAGCAGCCATAAGCGGTAACCCTCGGGTGACGTGGGGAAGCCTGCCCGGAGCTAACTAGCCGTAGCAAGCTGTAAGGACGCTATCAAGAGTTGGTGCACGACCTCGCAATGGTAAGAGGCCACTCAGGTGGCCTCTATTTGCATCTTATTGAATGCCTGGATCCGAAGGTCCTTGTTACCCTGAAAACCTGACTACCTGCGGGCTCTTTTCGGCGTTGCTGAGCGTGGCGGCATGTACCTTCGAAGCTCCCTGGCTCTTTTCTGCTCGGCGATCTTTCGAGGATAGACACGAAAACGCCAGTAGACGAAGTATCCAACCGACGCCAGATAGGCGATGAGCGTGAGATAGCTCCAGACTCGCATGTAAAGGCTGATGAAATCTATACGCATGAGCCGCCAGGCGAAAAAGAACAGGCCGATACCACAGAGCCACAACATCCACTGCGATGCGATGTTCAGACCGCGGCGCAACAACGGATCAGTGACATACCGGTTCAGGGCGCCAAAATAGATGGCGACTGCAACGACAATTGTTCCAATCAACAATGCCAGGAATGCGACAGACAGTGGACCAAATGTTGCCATATCCGAAAGTGGCGCTGTCAAGTAATCCCAGCTGAATGGATTGTCCATGGTGAGTCCTCAATCTACAGGCAACTTCGTTTGACGATTAAACATATCCTGCCTGGGCCAGCCTGAAATGCATCTCATTGGGCGGGGATTCGATTCCAGTGGAAAAAGTAACATCCTCAAATCATCTCATCGCCTTCTCGAATATACGTTGGCGCAGAAAACCCTGTAAACCGCCAGCAGCTACGATTTGTTGTACAAGATGGTCCGCTTTACTTGTTCAATTGCTCTGGTCACTTCAATTCCTCGCGGGCAAGCATCGGTGCAATTGAATACCGTCCGGCAACGCCAAACTCCAGTATTGTCATCCAGGATATCCAGGCGTTCTTGCTGACCGCGATCCCTGCTGTCATAAATAAAGCGATGAGCGTTGACGATGGCTGCTGGTCCGACAAAACTGTCATTCGTCCAGGTAATCGGGCAGGCGGTAGTACAGGCAGCGCACATGATGCATTTCGTTGTATCGTCAAAGAGTGCCCGTTCCTCCGGAGTCTGTCTCCGTTCTTTACCGGCGGGTGGCGTTTCGTCGTTGATCAGGAATGGCTTGATTGATTTGTAGGCTTGCCAGAATTGATCCATATCAACGACCATGTCTTTGATGACATCAAATCCAAGCAATGGTTCGATCGTGATGTTCGGTCCAACATCCTTAATCAGCAGCTTGCAGGCCAGCGCATTGCGCCCGTTGATCAGCATCGCGTCAGAACCGCAGACTCCATGCGCGCAAGACCGGCGAAACGTCAATGTGCCGTCCTGATACCATTTCACTGTATTCAGCGCATCAAGTACACGATCTTCCGGTTCTTGTTCGACGGTATAGGTTTCAAAGTGTGGTTTCGTATCCAGTTCCGGGTTAAAGCGCAGAATTTTAAGTTTTACCTGCATCAATACTTCCGTTCCATCGGTTCGAAATCTGTGATATCAACTGGTTTGTCCTGAAACTCAAGCCCTCCGGAGGTCTTGTAGATCAGGCTATGAACCAGCCAGTTGTCGTCGTCACGTTCCAGAAAATCTTCTCGGAGGTGCGCTCCCCGGCTTTCTTCACGGGTGAGCGCTCCAAACACAATTGCGTCGGCACAATCCAGCAGGTAGCCAAGTTCCATAGCCTCAAGCAACTCAAGATTGAAGATCTTGCCGCGATCCTGAATAGCAATCCGATTGTAACGCTCCCGCAGATTGCTAAGCGTATTCTCCATATCGGTCAACGTTTCTTCGGTGCGGAAGACACTGGCTTTGTCCATCATTTCAGTCTGAAGTTCCTGCCTGATATCGGCCACGTTTTCTCCGGATTTTCTTTCGAGCAGGACACTAACTTGTGAACGGGCAACAAACTCTGGTTCTGGCGGCAGCGGCACGAGATCCACCTCGTTGATGTACCTGGCTGCGTGTTTGCCAGCGCGTCTACCGAAAACGACCAGGTCTACCAGGCTATTCGTTCCCAACCGGTTTGCGCCATGCACGGATACACAAGCACATTCGCCAGCCGCGTAAAAGCCCGGGATGCAAGTTCCTTTGTCGTCAACGATGACACGGCCATCCAGATCAGTTGGTAACCCACCCATGGCGTAATGAGCCGTAGGCTGGATCGGCACCAGATCCACCTCCGGGTTCAATCCCATGTAGGTTTCAACGAAATCGGTAATATCGGGCAATTTTTCACGGAGTGCGCCAGGCGGCAGGTGGGTCAGATCCAGGTGGACATAATCTTTACCGTCGATGCCACGTCCTTCACGAATCTCTTGCCAGATGTGGCGTGAAACCATGTCTCGCGGAGCAAGGTCTTTCAAGGTTGGCGCGTATCGCTCCATGAAGCGCTCACCATCGTTGTTCCTCAATATCCCGCCCTCACCTCGCGCGCCTTCGGTGATCAGGATTCCCAGCTTGTTGATGCCGGTCGGATGAAACTGGAAAAACTCCATGTCTTCGAGCGGAATGCCGCGTCTGAATGGAATGGCAACACCGTCACCTGTATTTGCCATTGCGTTCGACGTCACCTTGTACACACGCCCGAAACCGCCGGTCGCGAAAATTACTGCCTTTGCGTGGAAGGTGTGAATCTCACCATTGGCAATCTCAAGCGCGACGACGCCGTTGCAAATGCCGTCGTCGGTGACCAGGATGTCGAGCATCTGGAATTCGTCGTAGAAGGTGAGTTCTTTTTTGATGGCCTGCTGGTAGAGGGTATGCAAGATCATATGACCTGTGCGGTCTGCCGCGAAACAGGCTCGCCTTACCGCCGCCTCGCCGTAGTTTCGGGTGTGACCGCCGAAACGGCGCTGATCGATGCGTCCGTCCGGTGTCCGGTTGAACGGTAGCCCCATGTGCTCCAGCTCAAGAATTGCGTCGATTGATTCACGGGCAAGTACTTCCGCGGCAGTCTGGTCGACCAGATAGTCACCACCTTTGACCGTGTCGAACATGTGCCAGTGCCAGTTGTCCTCTTCGACATTGCCAAGCGCAGCCGCGATGCCGCCCTGAGCCGCGCCAGTGTGAGACCTGGCCGGGTACAGTTTCGAGATGACCGCGACATCGACGCCGGCCGGGAACTGTTCTGCCGCCATGAGTCCGGCTCCGCCAGCGCCTATCACTAGAACGTCATGCTTGTAATACATCTGTCATCCTCCGGATCGTGTAACGGTCTCGGTAAATTCTGCCGGATCGAATGTGACTAACGCCAGTGTGCCGAGAACGAGGAAAACCAGCGCGATAATCGAGAGCAGCGAGTATGCGGTGATCTTCCAACCAGGTCGGCGGACATAGTCGTCGATACTGATTCTCGCCCCATTGACGCCATGAAGCAGGGCAAGAAAGAGTAGCAAAAAATCGTAGAACTGCCAGAACGGAGAACTCCAGCGTTCGACGATGAACTGATGGTTGATTTCATCGACGGTGTTGATGACATGCATGATGATTACATGAAAAACAGCCAGGATAACCAGCATCAATCCGCTGATACGAATGAAATACCATGATCCGACCTCAAAGCTGCTGCCACCAGTTGGTTTTGCTCGGCCACCGCCTCTGCTCTGCATCGTTCCGTCCTTTCTGTGGAGTTTATTTCGGTGAAGCGCGTTAGAAGGCTGCTATTGTCATCAGGATCGCCACTGGTATGAACGAGGCAAAAAAGAGTATGACGACAGCCCAGAAGAGTTGTTTTTGATATGCGACAGCGCCATCCCAAAAGTCGATCAGAATGACCCGGACTCCATTTATCGCGTGAAAGAAGACTGCGCCAACCAGCATGATCTCCATAAGCCGGAACACTGGATTTTTATAGATAAACAGGAGGTCATCAAACGCTTCAGCCCCGTATCGAACGACGTATATATCTGCGATATGGATGAGTAGAAAGAGGAGTACCCCCAGCCCGGTAAGCCGGTGCAGTGCCCATAGCAGCATTCCTTCCTGACCGCGATAAATGCGCAGCAATGGCAAACCTCCTACCGATGGCGCCTGGTTCAAATCTTCATCACAATCGGATTCGAAAACCTGCGACGTCCGAGCCCGATTGCGAGTACAGGCACTACGTATTACCATTTTGGATTGTAGCCTAAATCCGGAATTGAACCTGTTGACCTTTTATCTGGAAGTCTGGCCGCCGACTGAATTGCCAGAACAGTGTCTGCTATACTCACGAAACCGAGCAGATCTCGTCAACTTATCCACTTTTTGCGCGGTGAATTGCACCGAATGTACGGTCTTGCTACCGTCAGATCAGGGGACTATGGTGGGGAGTGATAAACAGGTGGCTGGAAGGTTGAGAGATATTGCCGCCAGCCGCACCGAATCGATTGCAGACCTTGCTACCACAATATGCCGAATTCCCGCGCCGACGGGTCAAGAAGCCGAACGATCAGATTATGTGTTTTCCGTGTTTGAAGAACTTGGTTATCAACCGGTTCAGGACGAAATAGGCAATGTATTCGTCCAGCGCGGGAGTCGAGGTGGTCCACTAACACTCGTTGCTGCCCATCTCGATACTGTGTTTCCGGCCGGGACGCCCCTAACCGTATTGCGCGATGGTGACTTTCTCCGCGGACCGGCAATAGGGGATAACAGCCTGGGTGTCGCGGCGATGATCGAAGCAATCCGTATACTCGATCAGCAGAAAATAGAAACAAAAACCGATATCATATTCGTCGCCGATGTTGGTGAAGAAGGTTTAGGGAATCTGGTGGGAATTCGTTCCGCGGTCGATCGGTTCGAGCATGATCTCGGCGCGGTTATTGCCGTAGAAGGTCACAATCTGGGACGAATCACTATTGGCGCGGTAGGCTCTCACCGGATCGAGATAGTCGTTAAAACCTCTGGCGGACATTCCTGGGGAGCATTTGGTCAGCCGAGTGCGATTCACGGTCTGGCAGGCATTGTCTCAGAGATCGCATCGCTTCGCGTCCCAGACAACCCACGTACTACCTACAATGTGGGACTCATTTCAGGAGGCACGTCGATCAATACCATTGCCTCGGAAGCCAGTTGTCAGGTTGATATGCGGTCCACCGATGCAAAGGCGTTGAGTCATCTGGTTCAGCAAGTTGAATCTATCGTCTGGAGATCGTCCCGCAACGGATTGCGTGCTGAAATACGGCTGTTGGGAGAGCGCCCGGCGGGTGAGACACCGAAATCCCACCCGATCGTCGATGTCGCTGCCGCCGCGTTGCGAGCGGAAGGATACGAGCCAAAATTCGATGCTTCCAGCACCGATGCAAATTTACCGATGAGCAAAGGTATTCCAGCGGTATGTATCGGTATAACCCATGGTGGGAACGGTCATACCGTTGATGAATACATTTCTGTTCCACCGATTGCCGCTGGTGTTACTCAATTACTCCATCTCTGTGTCAACGTTCCCCGGTTGTTTTGAACCGGTCGAACCTAGAATAGGATCATCTCACCATGAACGAGGTGCTTGTCGCCCTCGATCTCGAAGCTACCGGGATGGATCCCAGTCACGATCAAATCATTGAAATAGGCGCAGTTCGATTTCAAGGCAATTCGGTGCTGGCTCAGTTTGAACAGAAAATCAAACCTGACCGACCAGTATCACTTGCCATTCAACGGTTGACCGGCATATCAAATGACGAGCTCAGAGAGGCTCCAAGGTTCAACGATGTCGCGTCAGAATTGCGTTCTTTCATTGGCAGATCTCCAATCGTAGGACAATCGATCGACTTTGATCTAGGCATGCTAACAGGCTCCGGTCTCAGGCTTGGAAATCGCCGGTATGACACATTTGAGCTTGCGACCATACTTCTGCCCCAGCTCAAGACCTATGACCTGGGCTCCATCGCGGAAGCGCTCAACGTGGAGATGCCTGACCGGCACCGTGCGGTTGCCGATGCGGAGATTTCTATGCAGGTGTTCCAGAACCTGATTGGCATCACCGAAGACTATGATGAACAAACACTGGAGCGGATGGCTGAACTGCTCCAGATCGCCGAGTCTTCGCTGGCATTCTTGTTCAAGCGTTTGCTTCAAGAGCGTCGAAGTGAATCAGACGAACTTTCGGGATCATCCATCGGTTCTCAATTGCTCGCGAAACTCGGAGGCAGCGAGACGACTGGTCCCGAAGCAATGTTTCTCATGCACCGCGACCGGCCGGCACGCCTGGAACTTCTTGATTATGATGAGCGAATTCAGGTTGAAAAAATTGAAGCAGAGATGGCTGCCGGCGGCGCTTTTGATAGAACGTTTGATCATTTTGAGGAACGCCCTTCTCAGGTCGACATGATGCTTGCTGTCGCCGAGAACATCGACTATGGCGGTCAACTACTGATTGAAGCCGGTACTGGTACTGGCAAGTCATTGGGCTACCTGTTGCCAGCTGCCATGTACGCTATGCAACATGGTGAACCGGTGGTCATTTCAACCGCGACCATTGCCTTGCAAGACCAATTGATTGACAGTGACATACCGTCGTTGGTGAAAGCCGCTGAAGACGCATATCAGCGTGGCGACAGATCAACATTCTCGTCTCTTCGGCATTTGAAGGCAACTGTGCTGAAGGGACGCGCGAACTACCTCTGTTTGCGTCAATGGTTTTTATCGCAACGTGTGTTACCTGTCACAAAAGCGGAGGCAGAGTTACAGACAAAAGTGATTGCCTGGTTGCCAATAACCGAAACCGGAGATCGCTCAGAAATCCGGCTGACTCCAGAGCAACAAGGTCACTTCATCAAACTCGCTGAGGTTGAAGGCTCGTGTTTGCCAGCTCAGTGCGTGTTTCACCGCCGAAATCAATGTTTTTTGTTCCGTGCCCGTCAAGAAGCTGAAGCATCTCATCTCATCGTTGTCAACCACTCGCTTTTGCTTTCGGATCAGTTGAGGGGTGGTTCCGTCCTTCCCGCTTACCGGCATCTGATCGTCGACGAAGCCCATCATCTTGAACAGGAAACGACCCGGCAAGCTGGATTCCGCGTCTCTCAGCAATACATCGAACAGCTGACTGCGCGGGTGTTGAACACTGAAGAAGGGATCGGACTGGTCGGTGCGCTCGGCACAACCTTCAAAGCGATCTCAACCGTGCGAGATAACGATGTCCGTGCCGCCGCGGGTGAGTTGCAACCGGTGGTAACTGCTGTTCAGGAGCTAGTCGGCGATATTCACCGAAACTTGCAACGGCTTTTCCTTACGTTGAACGAATTTGCGTCCCGTTTTGAGAAAGATGCTTCGGGATACGAACGTCGGATTCGTATCAGCAGTGCGATGCGAGCGGACCCATCATGGTCACAGGTTGAGATTGAATGGGATGACGTTGCGATACCTGTCAGCGCGATGGTGGAGCACATTCGAACCGCATATTCGATCGTGTCCGACCTGTCTGAAGATCAGATTGCCTCGCTTCCGGACATCCTCGCGGAATTCGAAATGCTTGACCTTGAGATCTCGACTATGATGGAACATATGTTTGGTATCGTCGGCGGTGGAAACAATAATCTGATTTGCTGGTTTTCGGTGCATCAGACGACTGGAGAGATGGCCCTTAACGCCGTGCCGCTATCCGTTGCGGATATTCTCTACGATGAGGTTTACCGGCGAATGGAAAGCATCACCTTCACCTCCGCAACCCTGGCAACCGAGAGTAACTTCGGGTTCGTCCGTGAACGTCTTGGATTGCCGGACGCGGAAGAATTGCAGGTTGCGTCACCATTTGATTACAAAGAATCGACACTGCTGGCAATTGCCGATGATGTTCCGGAACCGAATCAGCCCGGTCATCAAAAAGAGATTCATGAAGTGCTGATCGAAGCTTGTAAAGCGTCAGAAGGCCGGGCCATGATCCTTTTTACCTCGCACAATGCGTTGCAAAATGCATACTACGCGATCCGCCGTCCGCTGGAACTCGAAGGCATTGTTGTCCTGGGACAGCGGCTCGATGGATCGCCGCGGCAGCTTCTCGAACGTATCAGAGAACAGCCAAAAACGGTGATTCTGGGAACAAATTCATTCTGGGAAGGCGTTGATATCCCGGGTGAAGCGTTGAGCTTACTGGTGATTACTCGACTTCCATTCAGTGTGCCTTCAGATCCAGTGTTTGCCGCACGCAGCGAACTTTTCGACAATCCCTTCATCGAGTACGCCGTGCCGCAGTCGATCCTCCGATTCAAGCAGGGTTTTGGCAGGCTGATCCGCAGCGCTACTGATCGCGGCGTCTGTCTCGTTCTCGATCGCAGAATCATCAGCAAGCGGTACGGTCGAGCATTCATCGACTCCCTGCCGGAAACCGAGCAGATCATTGGATCGACCAACGATATTAGTCAGGCTATTCACAAATGGCTCGGGAATCCCGACGAATCAAGCATCCTGCTCGAAGAACAACCGATAGTGGAGGAAACAGTATGAGCGCTGAACAATACGCGGTTCCTGATCGAAACCTGGCGCTGGAGCTGACTCGCGCCACGGAAGTTGCGGCAATCGCGGCAGCCCGGTGGATGGGTCGAGGCGATAAGGAAGCTGCCGATCAGGCGGCGGTGGATGGATTACGCACACTGTTGAAGACAATCCGCATGGATGGGATCGTCGTCATCGGTGAAGGTGAAAAAGATGAAGCGCCGATGCTCTTTATCGGTGAGCAAGTCGGTGATGGCAGCAATCCTAAAGTCGATATTGCCGTCGACCCAATCGATGGCACAACGTTGCTCTCAAAAGGAATGCCAAATGCTATCGCGGTGGTCGCCCTGGCGGAACGCGGGACAATGTTCAATCCCGCCAACATTGCCTACATGGAGAAAATCGCAACCGGACCGCAATCAGCCAGCGTTATTGATATCAACGAAAGCGTTACTTCGAATATCGAAGCGGTTGCTCAGGCAAAAGGTATGCGAGTATCCGAACTCACGGTGGTCATCCTCGAACGACCGAGGCATGACGAGATGATCGCTGAGATCCGTCGTTCAGGAGCACGAATCAAACTCATCACTGATGGAGATGTGGCCGGCGCATTGATGACGGCAATGCCGCAGACCGGAGTCGACCTGCTGGTGGGGATAGGCGGCGCTCCGGAGGCGGTGATTTCCGCATGCGCGATGAAAGCACTCGGAGGGAACATGCAGTGCCGGATATGGCCCCGGAATGAAGAAGAATGGAAACTACTTCGTCAACATAATCTTGATACCGAAAAAGTGTACGGATTGTCTGATCTGGTCAATTCTGACAACACATTTTTCGCCGCGACCGGGATAACTGATGGTGAACTCGTGCGCGGCGTACAGTTCTTTAGCGGCGGTGTTTCGACTCAGTCGCTGGTGATGCGATCCCGTTCGGGAACAGTTCGCACGGTGGATGCAATACACCGGCTTGAAAAACTCTCAAGCTTCGGATCAGTTGACTTTGGCTTGTAGCCGGATATACTGGTATCATTAGTAGTGCAGTTCGTGTGTGCGAACCACCCTCATAACCGTAGTAACACTCGTCGAATTTCGGGTGACGGTGCTTGACCACAGTCAGGATACAAACCCCCTTTGATTCCCGCGGCATTAATGAGTGTTGTTGCGAATAAACATAGTGAATGAATAGGTAAACGTCTGGATTTATCCAGAATTGATGCGTGTGAAAGCGCATGAAATTGGTGGGAAATGACCTCGAAAGAATCGCAGACTACAGAAGCATCCAGAACCGAAGCAGCGGCTGCCAGTGAGCCGTCTGATATCGTGGATAGCGGTCCACAGACTGCTGTCTCCACGGTAACTGACGAAGCAGTTGATGGTTCGAGTGCGACTTCAGCCGATGAGCAATCCGCTCCACCCAAAAAGAAGTCCAGCGCCAGATCGTCGCGTTCCACCGCGAAAAAGCAGCCGGCAGATACAAACGGCCAGGCGCCACAGGCAAACCGGAACGCCCAATCTTCTACCCGGCAATCAAACTCGAGAAAAACGCAACGCCGGTCTCGCGGATCTGGTAGTCAAGCTAGTGACGGCAGTGCCAATGGCAACCAGACGCCGAGCCGGCATATATCTCAACTGCTTGAACTAGATGAAACTGAGCTTGTCCAGGTCGCGAGAGAACTTGAAATCGACCGGATCCAGCGATTTCGCCGGACGGAAATGCTGATCATCGAGATCCTGAAAGCGCAAGCCGAGCGAAACGGATCCAAGTTTGGCGAAGGTGTTCTCGAGATCATTGAAGACGGTTTCGGTTTCCTACGAGGAAATCGTTACCTTCCTGGCAACGATGATGTCTATGTTTCACAGTCGCAGATTCGCCGATTCGGGCTTCGGACTGGCGACCGGGTGGCTGGTGTCATCCGTCCGCCGAAGGACAATGAGAAGTACCACTCCCTCCTGCGCGTTGAATCGGTCAACGCCCTTGACCCTGAATCGGCCAGACGGCGACCGCAGTTTGGATCGCTAACCCCGATCTTTCCGCACGACCGCTTTGAACTCGAGACCCAGCCGCAAGTTGTCTCAACGCGAATCATTGATCTGGTTGCGCCGATCGGCAGGGGACAGCGTGGTCTGATCGTTTCTCCGCCAAAAGCCGGTAAGACGCTCCTGCTCAAAGCCATCGCCAACGGCATCACGATGAACTATACCGACGCCCATCTCATGGTCTGTCTCATTGGAGAGCGACCAGAAGAAGTAACCGATATGGTCCGTTCGGTCGACGGCGAAGTCATTTCATCAACGTTCGACGAGCCCGTCGAAGACCACACCAAAGTCGCTGAAATGGTGCTTGAGCGCGCCAAACGGCTGGTCGAGAGTGGCAGGGATGTCGTCGTGCTGCTGGACTCGATAACCAGACTTGCCCGCGCCTACAACCTCGCGGTTCCGCCAAGTGGTAGAACGCTCTCAGGCGGTATTGACCCCGTCGCACTCTACCCGCCGAAACGATTTTTTGGAGCAGCCAGAAATATCGAAGGAGGCGGCAGCCTGACCATCGTAGCGACCTGTCTGGTAGACACCGGTTCTCGCATGGATGACGTCATCTATGAGGAGTTCAAAGGCACCGGCAACATGGAATTGCACCTGGATCGAAAACTTGCCGAGCGGCGCATCTATCCGGCCATCGACATCCAACGATCCGGCACCCGGCGTGAAGAACTGTTGCTGGAGGACCAAACCCTCAAACAGGTCTATACGATGCGACGCATGGTATCGATGCTGGGCGGGACCGAGGGAACTGAACTAGTTGTCAGCCGGTTGCTGAAAACCGCAAGCAACGAAGAGTTTCTGCTTTCCCTGTCCAAAGATATTTAGTATCGGGTCATTTATCGCTGTTGAAGTAGCGGGCGATCTCGTCTACGACAAACGTCGGAAGCGGCATGGGTTGACGGCTGGATCCGGCCAGCATATGCAAGTCCGAAGCATCCTCAAGCATTGTGCCAATGATTGCAGCCTGAAGATCGTGTTGATTCAAGCTATCAACGACCTCATCAGCCCCGTCAGGATCAATCACAGCCAGCAACGCCCCGCTAGCGATGAGCCCGAGTGGGTCCAGACCTGTCCTGGCACATAGTTCAAAAGTCTCTGGATACACGAACACGTCGTCAGTATTCAGTTCAAGTCCAAGCGATGTGACGGCGGCAAGTTCGCGAAGCGCCGTCGCCAACCCTCCTTCAGTCGGGTCATGGCATCCTCTCACCTTTGCTCCAGCCGCCTGAAGTGCCAGCACACTTTTGACAACTGAAATTCCTGGGTCCTCGGCAAACGACCTTGCTCGTTCCAACGTCTGACTCGAGATTCCAGCCAGGTCTTCCGGCTTGCCATCGTTCGCCAGAATCGCGGTGCCTTCTATTGCGATTCCGTTCACGAGCAGCGCTTTGTCGCCGGCGACGGCAGTGCGGAGATCGTATAGTCGTTCTGCCGTGGTTTCCCCGAGCATCTGACCGACCAGTATTGGACGATCGAGCCCTATTGTTATCTCCGCATGACCGCCAATGAGAGTAACCCCGAGTTCGTTTGCCGCGTCAGCAAGACCTGAAAATATCGATTCAACCAGCGTCTCGTCAGTTCGATGTTCCGGCAACAGTGCGGTTACCAGGAGCCACTTTGGAACCGCTCCCATGCAGGCGATGTCATTTGCATTGATGTGTACCAGGTAGCGACCGCTATCAGGAGTCGGGAAAGTAATCGGATCGGACTTCGCGACTATCACCGGGGAATTCACTTCAATGGCGGCAGCATCTGCGCCGATTCCCGGTCCAATCAGCAATCGAGGATGTTCATCGGTGTACTGTTGGATCATCCTGCTCAGGACACTGGCAGGCAGCTTTCCGGGCGGGAAGAATCGAGGTTTACTCACCGCAGTATATCCCCATGTTTTCTGCCGTCTCAAGAAGGGGATGGTCGTGCGGAACGAGACGCGGACCGGTCGCTATTTTCGAGAGCGGTGTAAATTTTAGGTCGCTGCCCGCAAAACCCGGGGCGAAACCAGATTGACCGGTAGCGAGCGCTTTGACTGCTTCCGCGCCAAGAATCGTTGCGATGTTCCGGTCGAGAGCAGTCGGGCTGCCGCCTCGCTGCAGGTGGCCCAGGACGATAGACCGGACTTCCAGTTCTGTTTGCCGGGACAGTTCGCCGGCTAGTTGATTGGAGACCCCACCGAGTTTTTTTCCAAGAGGATCTCCTGTTGTGGCGCGGTAGATTGTCTTTCCAGCAGGATCAACTGTCCCCTCGGCTACAGCGGCTATCGTAAACTGGTAGCCGATCGACTGCCGTCGTTCAATCTTCCGAACAATCCCTGACACCGAATACTGTCTTTCAGGAGTGAGGATGATGTCCGCTCCGCCAGCGACACCGGCGAACAGCGCTATCCAGCCGGCAGTCCTGCCCATAACTTCCACCAGCATCACCCTGTGATGAGATTCCGCGGTCGTATGCAGTTTATCGATAGCTTCGGTGACGGTGGTCACCGCGCTATCAAACCCAATTGAGAAATCGGTGCCGTGAACATCGTTGTCAATTGTCTTTGGTACACCGATTACCGGAACACCAAACTGAGTCGAAAACCGTTCGGCGAGGCGGAGTGTCCCGTCTCCGCCGATGACAATAAGCCCGTCTAGCTGCAGTTTGTTGTAGTGTTCGTAGGCTTGTTCACTGCGATCTTCTGGAGCATGATTTTTCAACGCTGTGTACTGCCATGGATTGGTTCTGGCGGATGCGCCAAGCATGGTGCCGCCGACACGTATCATTCCGCGAACATGCTCCGGGGAAAGCTCAATCGTCCGGTTGGTGATCAAACCATCGAAACCGTCAAGAATGCCAACTACTTCGGCGTTGTACTGAGCAGAGGCTAGCTGTGTCACTGCGCGAATGGCGGCGTTTAAACCAGGACAATCTCCGCCGCCTGTCATCACGCCGATTCTCATGTCGCGCTCATCGATTGCGCAGGACTACCATTCAAGGTCAGCGTCGCTTGCACCGGGGTTCGAATCGCGTTTGAACTCAAGTCGAGCGCTGATTTCTGTGACACGCAGTGTAGCGTTCTCCAGTTGTTCAGTTGCAAGAGAAGCGATTTCAACTGCCATCTCATATTCCGCAATCGAATCCTCAAGGGTCAACCGTTCATCTTCCAGTTTTTTGAGCGACTGGTCGAGTAGTTCGATTAATTCTTCAAAAGATCTTTTATCCAGTTTGTCAGGTCGTGACATCAGGTTTCTCCGGTAAACGCCGCATCGACTGAACCATCTTTAAACCAGATTCGTGCTGCCTTTGATTTACGAGCCTGTTCAGCGCTGACAACTCTCAAACTGCCTGCACCTGTTGAGACTTGTACGACAGCATAACCGCGCTGAAGCACGCTGTTCGGGTTAAGTAGCTCAAGTCGATTGGAGATGGCTTCAATGTCCACCCGTTTCTGGCGTTCAATGTTCGCAATCTGTGTTGTCAGAGCAACTGTGATGGCGTCGAGATCTTGACGATACCGGTCCAGCTGTGCGCCTGGACCAACTCGCAGCAACTCTCGGCTGGCCGCCTGCTGGCGGTGTGTATGGTCTGAAATCCTGTGTTCGAGATACAAACGGGCATCACCGAGTTTGTCATTGATTGTCTCGAGGATTTCGGAACGATTTGGCACGACCAGTTCCGCAGCAGAGCTTGGCGTCGGCGCGCGCACGTCGGCGACAAAATCGGCAATGGTCAGATCCGTCTCATGCCCGACAGCGCTTACGACAGGAATCTTTGATGCATAGATGGCGCGCGCAAGTTGTTCGTTGTTGAAGCAGGCGAGATCCTCCGGAGAGCCGCCGCCCCTGCCGATGATGATGACTTCGCTCTGGCCATCTTCCTGCAACGCCTGAAGACCGGCAATGAGTGATGCAGCCGCCAGATCACCTTGCACCTGGCTGGGAGCGAGAATCAACTCTGCCAGGGGAAACCTGCGTTGAACGACATTCTGTATGTCGTGCCAGACAGCTCCCTGTGCCGATGTCACAACACCAATAGCGGATGGGTATGCCGGAAGACTCCGTTTTCGCTCGGTGGCGAACAGACCCTCGCCTTCAAGCAAACGAAATAACCGTTCAAATTCCAGCTGAAGAATTCCCGCTCCATCAGGAGCGATGTCGTCAACGTAGAGCTGGTATTCGCCGTTCGACTCGTAGACCGAAACATTTCCATGAGCAAGGATCTGATCACCGTGTTGCGGTTGATACAGCTGTCCTCGTCGATTGCCTCGGAACATGACGCACTTCAGCTTGGCCCGCCTATCGGAAAGGGTCAGATAGAGGTGTCCAGCTGCTGATTCAAAGAGGCTGGTAACTTCACCGCGTATCCAGAGTTCTGAGAGTAGCGCATCCGATTCAAGGAGATCTTTGATGTAACCCGTTATCTGGTCGACAGAAACGATTTGCATCACGTTGAGCTAGACACTATCCGGATTCAGTAGGACAAGTGGACTTCCGTACTCAACAGTTTCCCCATTGGAGGCGATGATTTCGACAACTTTGCCTGATTTATCCGAAGCGATCTCATTCATAATTTTCATCGCCTCGATGATACCGACAGTCTGACCCTCTTCAACAATGTCGCCGACCTGAACAAATGGTGGTTCATTTGGCGCGGGAGACGTGTAAAACGTGCCGATCATTGGCGCCGTTACGACAAAGTCGGTCGAATCGTTCTCAGGGGGTTCGTCAAGGTCGTGGCTTACATCGGGTTGCATGCTTGATCTTGTGGTTGACCTGGTGTCGGTACTGGTTGATGCTGTCGATAGTTTAATTCGAACGTCTCCAAGTTTGACCGACAACTGATGGACGCCGGTGTCTTTCATCGTCTTTGAAAGATTTCGGACAAGTTCAGCGATATTGTCCGGCGTCAGATTTTCCGAATCCGCGGAATGTTTGTTGCCATCGAGGTCCTGATTCATACGGTTTGAGTCCTTCGCTACAACACACGCTCGATGTATTCCCCGCTGCGCGTGTCAATTTTGAGCACATCTCCCGTGTTGACAAATAGCGGCACCGTGACGCTCAGACCGGTTTCCAGAGTGGCTGGTTTACTCCCGCCAGTCGCGGTGTCGCCTCGGAATCCCGGGTCTGTCTGGGTCACTTCAAGTTCGACGGTGATCGGGATTTCGATATCGACCGGGTTGTCATTGTACGTCAGCACTTCGATGACGGAGTCGTCCTTGATGTACTGCAGTGCATCCCCCAGAGTTTCCGTGCTCAGCGAAAACTGATCAAATGTATCAACATCCATGAAATAGTGCTGATCATCGTCAGCATACAGATATTGCGCTCGCTGTCGTTCGAGTCGTGCAGAAGTGAATCTGGACCCTGCCTGATAGGTGTCAACGGTCGTCGATCCGGTCCGGAGGTTCTTCAACGTCAACCGAACAAACGCGCTTCCACGACCCTGTTTGACATGCTGGAATTCGACGATTCGGAGAAGTTCACCGTCCATATCCAGAATCATCCCACGCCGGAGACCGCCAGTGTCAATCATCACTTCTTCCCTTCCCCGTAGCTGTTTTAACGTTACTCGATGTGTAATTTTATTGCGTCTTTCGTCAGTATCTCGTAGCCGTCGTTGGTGAACAGCACGACATCTTCTATTCGTATCCCACCCCAATCCGGGTAGTAGACGCCTGGTTCTATCGTAATTGTGTTTCCTGGTTGCATGACGTCTTTTGATGTTTTGCTGGCTGACGGTGCTTCGTGAACCCGTAGTCCGACGCCATGACCTAACCCGTGGCTGAATGCTTCGCCGTGGCCCTGCTCCTCGATCGAGGTGCGAGCGAATTCGTCCATTTCCGAGCCACTCACTCCCGGATTCAGTCTTTCGAACACAACTTCAACTGCATTTTCGACGATCGGGTAGAGTTCATTCAGTCGATCATCCGGTTCTCCAACCCAGATGGTCCGGGTCAGATCAGCACAATACCCCTCAAATTTGGCTCCCATATCAATGACGATCGGCTCGCCTTCCTGGATGACTGTCTTTCCCGGCTCGTGATGAGGACGCGCCGCGTTTGTGCCAGCCGCGACGATGGTCGGAAATGACGGTCCTTCCGCGCCGAGATCAACCATGGTTTGTTCGAGCTTCCGGGCGATTTCCTCCTCGGTGTCACCTGGCTTGATTGAACTCGACACCTGGTTGAATGCCGTGACAGTGATATCAAATGCCCGTCGGAGCAGTGCAATTTCAGCGTCAGATTTGATCGCTCTAAGGGTCGAAACCAGATCCCCAGCATCCACCCATGCCGTGCGGTATCCGGCTTCCAGCAGGTGTTCACTTATCGCGCTAAACACACCTTCGAGCATTGCCATTGGTTCGTAGCCGATGCGATGAAGACCCATCGCTACGATCAGATCAGCTTCGTCTTTCGCCCAGCTTACGTCTCGTTTACGAACTTCGATATGCGGCGCCTGATCCTCCGCCTGGGTGACGTTAACCGAACCAGTTATAAGCACCGCGACTTCGGACGAAACAATCAAGTGTCCGGAGGATTCGTCCGGAGGGATGTCGTCGGCGGTGAATCCGGTGAGGTAGCGGCGATTAGTTGGGTGGGTAACCAGTATCGCGTCCAGATCCCTGGCAACCAGCATAGATCGAAGTTCACTGATTCGGGATTCAAACTCAGTCATGTACCGTTCGTTCCTCACCATCGATGCGATCCATGAGATATTGTAACGCCAGGTGATAACCGTGGACGCCGAGCCCGGCGATCGAGCCAACGACAACCGGTGAAATGACCGACGTGTGCCTGAATTCTTCCCGGGCGGCTGTATTGGAGATGTGGACTTCGACAGTTGGGGTTTGAACGGCGGAAAAAGCATCCCGAATCGCTATGCTGTAGTGCGTGAATGCGCCCGGATTAATCACGATGCCGCCCGCTTTAGCTCCAGCCGATTGGATCGTGTCGACGATGCCACCTTCGTAGTTGGATTGGTAAAACTCGATGACGAACTGCCGTTTGGTTGCTGCTTGTTTCAGTGAGCTGTTAATGTCATCCAGGGTTGACAACCCGTAGATACCAGGTTCTCGCGTTCCAAGCATGTTGAGGTTCGGTCCGTGAATGACCAGTATCGAGCGATTTGTATCCGGTGTGTCGTTCATCGAATCCAACGTCTATCTCTTAGCATCTCATTGCCTAATAATCCGAGCAGAACAATTTGCTCTCCGGTACCGGAGTGAATATGGGCTTCAAGCCGCGCTCGCTCGAAATACTGTACGGTGTAACTTTGCCCGTCTTCCGGATTGATCTCAACGAATTCCTCTGTTAGTGGGTACCCAAGTCCAAAAAGACCGCCGTTGGCCTGCCAGTAGTCGCGAAACATCCCGCCAAGAGAGTGACCGGATTCTGGATAGAATGTTCGCCCGGCTGCGTTCGAAACCGTTGAGTCAACGACGGTTTTCCAGGGGTCAATACCTCTTTGCGCCAGCGACCAGCGGCCGATATGGCCTAGCAGCACTTCAAATTCTGTTCCAGCAAACTCGGGATGGTACTCCAGTCGACCGCGTTCGAAATACTGTACTTCATAGCTATCGTTGACAAGCGGGTCAAATTCGACAAATCGCTCAGTACGCGGGTAGCCAAAGCGAGAAAGCCCGCCATTGGCGAGCCAGTAATCGAGGAATTCGCCTTCCAACCAGTGGCTGGTTTCGGGAAAATACCAGCTGGTGGCGGTGCTTGCGCCTCCACTCACCGGTGATGCAGGTGTCTCAAGATTACTGATCACCCTCCAGTTGTCAGGATCGTCCGTTCCCAGACGCCAGGCTCCAAACCCTGCAACCTCATAATCGAGAGCAGCCTGCAATTTCAGTTCAAGGCTTTCCGAGTTTTCGTACCATGCTTCGTGCTCGTGCCCTTCCTCATCTATGTATCGAATCCAGGGTGAACCTGATTCCGCGCTGAAGCCGCCGGTTGCTCCCGGCATAGCCAGTCGATCGATAGCGCCGTCATAACCAAAAGAAGTTGCCGGCGGAGATTCCTCGAGATCCCAGTCGTATCCGTAAAACGGAACACCCAGGAAGACTTTCGATGGGTCAACTTGAGAGGTCGTGTAGGAAAGGACTTGCCGGACCCATGGCAGCGGGGCGACCGGACCTGGTTCTGAAGCGCCGGCCGGTGTGAAGTCATAGGCCATCACGACAATGAAGTCGTTGTATTTCGCTAGCTCTTCGTAGTCATATGCCCCGCCCCAGACCGATGGTGTGTCGCTTAGCCTGGCAATAACCGCCTGAGAAATGATGAGGGAACGACTCCGCATTTCAGCTGAGATCAGCTTCATAAATGCGGTGAGTAGATCAGCGTCCGTAGCATTGATCGCTTCGAAATCTATCTGGATGCCGTCGTATCCTTTGTCTTCCACCATTTCAACGATTCGATCGACTATTGCTTGTTGCTTTTCAGGCGTACCGATGGTGACGGTAAATTCATCCCAGCGAGATTCATTTTGAATTATCGGCACTACTTTGACGTTCCGATCCTGCACAAAACGTGTCGTCTCCGGTTGATCAAACGCTTTGATCTGGCCGGATGGCGTCAGGTGATAGAAGTAGGGTGAGACGATATCAAGGTGGTCGATATTCGCCTGGAGCGATTCAAAAGACCTTGAATCGTAGTTTACGTAATATCCAAGCCGTTGCAAGTAGCTCGCGCTGGCTGGTTCAGGTTGGCGGAATACAACCGGTCCGAGGGCAGCAACAATGACGAGCATGACTATCGTCAAAGTGGCAAACGACCGTTTGGAGTTCATCCAACAGAGCTAATCTGGTCGTAGACCGCAGAAACGGTGACTTGAACAGGAATCTCATCACCGGTCTGATCGATGCGCGCTGAACCGTAGAATGTGATCAATGGAACCAGGTACTGGCTGCTTGTTGGCTGGCCGGCAAGAGTATATGAGATCGAGAAGTCGGTGATCGTCGCGGTACCTGTCAGAAGACCAGTCGCCAGTACCGAGGTGATATCCGCTTCGAGGAATCCGAACCCACCGGCAACTTTTGCCCATATATCCAGCGGATCTTTCAACCCATAGACAGAACCAAACAGATCCGACGGCCAGTGAATTCTGGCCTCAATCACGTCTCCGCCTGGACCGACATTTACCGTTGCCGACGGATTCGGCGCAAGATTCGGAGTGGGTTCAACTGGACGAAACTTGACAACGACAGTTGCAGTTCCCTCATCGCGGTCGACGACGGCGCCTCCATCCATGTCAGGACCTACGAAACCACTCAGCACGAGCCAGGTTGCGGCGGCATCAATGGCGGTCGCGTCGTCTGGCATTTCCTCACTGGTAGAGAACGAGGTTGCCCTGAAGACGATTTCATTGGGAGAGACGAAGAGCGAACCTCGGTCACTATCGACGCTGTATATCCCGACGCCAAGTTCCTGTGGCTCACCGAAAAACCCGAGTTGCTCTGCGGAAGCCAGCACATCATCATACGAGTAGACTGGCCACTCAATCAGATACGCGGTGGCTTCATCTGGCAGAGATTCAAGCGACATACCCAGCTGGTACTCTAGTTCGAGCTGTGAAGAGACCCCGCCACTTGGCAAGAGGCTTTCAGGAAGCGTGCCAAAATCACCGCTGATTGGTTCGTCAACAACTGGAGGCGTCGTAGGTTCAGGTTCACCAGACGACGGTTCGGTTGGTTCAGGTTCTGAGGTGTCGGAAGTCTCGTTCGGTGTTTCTGTAGGATCTGCTTCGTCAGATGCCGCGGGATCCTCCGTCGATGGGGTCGTCGGGGTCACCGTTGGAGGCCTGGTGGATGTGGCACTTGAATCTGCAGGTTGTGTCTGAACCGGCGATGGTTGAGATGGCTGCTCGGTTGTCTGCGGTTCAGTCGCTGTTGGCGCGGAGGCAGCCGGCACTTGTTGCTGGTTGCCATCGTCACCACCGAGAACGCTGAACATCAGTACGACGCCGCCGACTATGAGTATGCCGACGAAAATCAGGATTCCAATAGCGATGCCACGGTGGGGTGAATCCTCGGAGAACGCGTCAAATCGCCTGGTCGGCGAATCTGGCGTGTATCCTTTCATATGCGTGATCCTGATGCAGCTGCGTAAGAACGACTAGCCAACGTGATGTTCAAGAAACCTCCTGGACACGTCGCAAATGAATAATCTGGTCCCGCAACAGCGCCGCTCGCTCAAATTCAAGTTGTTTTGCCGACCGTTCCATTTGTGACTCGAGGTCTTTTATGAGCCTGGCCAGTTCATCAGCCGGTATCTCGGCGATTACTCCATCCGGAGAGGCTGCTGAATAGCCCGGCGAATCCTCGGCGGCAACTTTCACCCGGTCAGTAAGATCTTTGATCTCCTTGATAATCGAACGTGGCTCAATACCGTTTTTCTCGTTGTAGTCCAGTTGGATCGAACGCCGGCGATATGTCTCGCTGATTGCGGCTTCCATTGAGCGAGTCATATTGTCGGCGTACATGATTACCGTGCCATCCACATGACGAGCTGCGCGA
>CAZNYB010000039.1:0-35775 GCA_964577155.1 uncultured Thermomicrobiales bacterium
TGAGCGTCTGAAAGAATGAGGAGCTAGATCATGATTGGCCTGGTGACCATCGGGCAATCTCCAAGAAATGACGTCGTTAAATCTATGTTTGAGATTCCTCCTCCGGTTTTGATACAGAGCGGGGCGCTCGACGATCTTGCACCACAGCGGATTGAGGATTTGCGACCTTCTGGAAGTGAGCCAATGCTGGTATCGGTGCTACGAGACGGTAGTGAAGTCAAACTCTCGAAACGGTCACTTACCCCACACCTGGAACGTGCAATCCTGCGTGTCGAACAGCAAGGGGCTCAGACGATCTGTGTACTCTGCACTGGCAGATTTGGCGAGTTAAAGAGCAAATCAAGACTGGTTTTTCCCGATCAACTGATTAGCAGTGTTGTTGAAGTTCTCCTGCCAGGTGGCGTCCTCGGGTTACTCATTCCGGATAGCCGCCAGAAAAATCAGATGATGACGAAGTGGTCGACACCGAGTCGCAAGGTACTGCTACAGACAGCATCTCCGTATGCTGATACGCATCGCATTGGCTATGCAGCTGAACGACTTCAGGAAGATGGCGCAGAACTGGTGCTAATGGACTGCATGGGGTACACGCGAACAATGCGGCATGATGCACAGCAGCTTGTCGATGTACCAGTTGTGCTTAGTAATGCGCTTGTTGGCAGTATCCTGCTGCAATTTAACCCGATTCGATAATCCATCAAATCAGAATTGCGAATTGTAGAGTCTTTTTTAATTCATGAAATTGTTTATGCCGGAGTAAAACTTGCAAATTGAGGTCGACAGTATCCCAACAGGTAACGTCACAACAACCAGCTTCAGGAGTGATCAACGTTCCTGATTGCGTTGGTTTTTCTCGTACTTGCCCCTGAAATCGTTCCAGCGAACGGTCAACACATCGACCACCATGCGCACCGAGTCCAGTGCAGGGTTAACTTTGCTACCGGAGACATAGGACCAGGCAACCGGCACTTCCTGAATCGTGTAGCCAAATTTCCGTGCGATGAAGAGCACCTCGACATCAAATGCAGTGACACTTGGACCGCTTATCTCTCTGTCATCCGCATAGAGACGAACGGCATGAAAAATTTGCTGTGCCGCATCATGTCTGAAGGCTTTAAATCCACACTGGGTGTCGTCGATGGCTGGCACGGCAACTACTCTGACAATCGCATTGAAGATCCGGCCCATCAGATGCCGGTAATCGGGTTCATTGTAGCGATGTGCCGCATGTCCCTCACGGGAGCCGATGGCTACATCGGCGCCTGATTGAAGAGCCTCAAGTAGCTCCGAGGAGTAGGACATCGGCGTCGGCAAATCAGCGTCAGTGAAGAGGATGTACTTTCCTCTGGCGGCGAGGATTCCATCCCGAACAGTCGCTGCCTTGCCTCGATGAGGAAGCCTTATGACAGTTAAGGGTGTCCGGTCTGCGCAAAAGTCTTCCGCAATCGAAGCGGTCTGGTCCGTGCTTCCATCATCGGCAACGATTATTTCTGATTCATACTCCTGTGTAGCCAGGTAATCGTCGATGGTGACCAGCGTTTCAGGCAGTCTCGATCCTTCATTGTAGGCCGGCACAACGACTGACAAGTACGGACATTCCTCGTTTTTTTTCGGTTGGTAGCTAATTGGTTAGTTCCATTGGTGAGGTAATCCCAGGCGAAGTCGACCAGGTGACGCAATCTGCTGGTCCAGTAGGTGACGAATCCGATCGTATTCAGCAGGTGTAAGCGCTGGAACCTGTGTTCGGTCGATGACCGAGAGGAACAACCCGGCCACCGTCCCACGGATCGCCGCCCTGGCGGCAGGTTCCCGGATTCTCAAGGAGTGCCGGATGAGTCTTGCCAGATGGACACGCAGCATTTGCAACCGAAATCCAGTAATAAACTCCGAAGGAACTGACCGCTTCTTAACCAGCCAGATATTACGTGAAACATAATACGAAGCCAGCTTCCCGCCTCCGGTTGCCGAAAGATGATGATAGACAACAGCCTGCGGCACATAGACGCATTCGAAGCCAAGCCGTTGCAGTCTCCAGCTCACGTCAACATCTTCACAGTACATGTGCAGCCTGCGATCAAAGATATCTCCATTTGGCAGGCGGATCGCTTCGAGAGCAGAACGCCTGTACAATGCCGCTCCGGCGCATGCACTAAAAACAACCCCTTCTTCGTCGTACTGACCCAGATCCGGTAGCCAGACACCTCTGTTAACCGGTAACCCGGTAGGGGAGTATGAGTCACCTGTAGAGTGGAAGAGACGTTTGTCCCGCATAAGCCGAATTTTTGACGCCAGGCTCCCTGCCTGCAAGTGTCGTTCGGCTGCCTGGACGAGTTGCTGGAGCCAATCCGGCTCGACCTCGGTGTCATCATTCAACAACACCACATATTCAGCAGATCCATGTGCGATGCCCCGATTAAAAACCCGAGCCAAACCGGTTCTGGTTTTGTTGGAAACTACTTTTGCTTCCGGGAAGCGTGTAAGCACGATATTCCGAACTGATTTGACGGACGCGTCGTCGACCACGATCAAGTTGAAAGCGGTAAAACTCGACTGCTTGAGCGACTCAAGGCAATGTTCCAGAAGCTGAGGAGAATTGTAGGTTGGGATGATCAGATCGACGCAATTCACTCGCTCAGACACCGTTGCAATGCGTCTTTCCAGTCGGGGAGTTGAATTCCAAGTTCGGGCAAAAACATTGATGACAGTGCGCCGTTTTGTGGGGGTTGTGCGGGACGCTCATACTCAGAGCCTGGGATCGGAACGATCTCCGTCGAACTGTCAATGACATTCGCGATCTGAACAGCCCACTGGTACCAGGAGGCGACGCCTGAATTCGTCAAATGGTAGATGCCAGGAGGCGCTTTTTCGAGGATGTCGTATATGCCGTGCGCGAGATCCGTTGCGTAACTCGGGTTTCCAAATTGGTCGGCGACAACGCTTATTCTTTCTCTATTGCTCATCAGGTTGAGCATCGTGTTGACAAAATTACGACCTGTCCGGTTGAAGATCTGTGACGTTCTAATGATGTATACCGGAACCGGTATTGCCATCGCTTCATACTCTCCCGCGAGCTTTGATTTGCCATAAACATTTATCGGATCTGGTGAATCAAACTCATGGTATGGAAATGACTTGATACCGCTGAAAATAAAATTCGTCGAGATGTACATGAAAATAGATCCCGTGGTCGCTGCTGCTTGGGCGACGAACCGCGTTCCCGAAGCATTCGACTGATAGGCAATCTCAGGGTGTTTTTCGCAGCCATCGACATCTGTGTTCGCGGCGGCGTGGATTACGATGTCCGGGTTCGCGGTTGCTATTGCCGAGTTGACCGCCTCCCAGTCGAATAGTTCGGCGTCGGCACGGGTTATCGGTATAGGTACCCAGCTGACCGGCGCGTTAGCAATAAGGGCGCTTCCGAGTTGTCCGGTTGCACCTGTGATGGCTACTCGGATTCGACGCACTGGCTAGCGCTCCATTTTTGCTTGGCCAGGCAGTATATCGACCGCCTCGTTGTAGAGCAATATCTGTCCCCGGGCTTGTGAAAAAATCACTCGGCCGGGAAACGATGACCTGTTCCAGTTGTCAGCGTTGTCAGGATCCAGAACAAAAAAATCAGCGTCCGCTCCAGTCTCAAGTCTTGATTTTCTATCTTCAAGACCATGGGCAATCGCGGGAGCTCTCGAGGCAAGTTCTGAAATCTTTCGCATACTATCATTGCAATTTCCGAAAAACGAATGAAACAGCACAGGTAGCAGTGGATGACTGGCGGCGTCCCTTGCTACCGTCACAATATCTATCTGATCGAACACCGTGGTTGGACTGCCACCTGAATAGTTTTCCAGAAGCAGATCCAAAGGTGCTTCGGCATAGATCATGTCGTTTTCGAGCAGATCCGCAATCTGCTCAAGTTGATCTGCAGATTGTATGAGTATGACTATTCTGCTGTTGCCCTGGTTCGCAACTAGCGCTCTGAGAAACGGAGAGGAACCAGGCACGCGAATTGTGGCTAAATGGCAGTGCTGGAGTACGGAGAAGCCGGTGGCAAGGTCATGAACGGTAAAGATACGAATTCCTCGTTCTGTGACTTCAGACAACTGTTCTACATTCGAGCTGGCTGGAATGTCCCAGCACGGGAGAAAATTGATTCGGGCACTTCGTTCAAAGTCTGAAACTTCTGAGAACAGTTCTTCGGCCGACGCGGCACTGAATTCAGGAATCACAGTGGTGACCCCTTGCAACGCCAGATTCAGCTCGTCAAGATCCCGAGCAGAGACAGCTTGCACCAGCCCCGGCATGACGAAGTAGCCTGATGCATTTACCGTTCTCCAGGCACCGTCTTCAGCATCCGGAATACCAGAAATGAATATCCCATTGTCGATTGCAAGCACAGCGTCCGAAATACGATCGTTGAAGACAAACTGCCCGTTTACGACTGTACTGTCAATTGGCACTCAGCGCATCAACTTTCTTCTTGCAGTGAGTCGGCGTAGCTGAAATTACAGCCATGAACGTCGAATTTTCGCCGGCCAGGTTAGCAAGCGATATTGTATTTCGAGCGAAACTCGGTCACCTCTCCGGTTTCAAGGTTGTATTGATGTCGCAGAACCCCGTCGAGCGAGCCGCCATAGATGTGGATCGACATGGCTGGCTTGTCCCCCGGGTTGTAGATGAGGTGGTAATCATCGTCAGGGGGAACTAGCTTGCTCACGTCTGAAGGTTGATTCAGAGACGTGCCGCGCTCAACAAATTTTGCATAGCCAGGGGTTGACCCGTCATCGAGTCTGTCGTATCGAGATTCTCGCTCGACACCATCCCATACGCCTACCAGACCCCAGATAAGGTGATCGTGAACCGGAGTGCCGTAGCCTGGCCACCAGACAACCGACACCACCGTCCACGCATCATCGGGGGCTTTGGCAAGCATGTAGTTCGCGATGCCGCCTTTTTCAGGGACCTTGAATCTGTCGTCCAACCATGACATATCGGACAAAAGTCGCTGGAATTTCGGTTCAGCTTCAGCAGTGATCGATGCGCCGTCGACTTTGCCATTGGAGTGAGTCCGGACGATGGAGTCCAGTTCAGCCGTAAACTCATTCAACGTTCGATACGGAGTTTCTATAGCCATTCGTTTCCTCCCTCGAGGTGGGATCCTGATATTTGACCTGTCTCAGGTACGATTATGCCTTAAACTCTTTTGATGTCAGCCCGGTTACAAGGCACAGTCAAGAAATGGAAACGGGAACATGCCAGAAACAATGAATGTTCAGCAACTAAAGACAATGCGAGATGAGTACCAACCGCATGCACTCATCGATGTACGGGAGAAGGGTGATTTCGTCCAGAAGCATATATTCCGGGCTGTGCCGATCCCCCGCGGACAGCTTGAACTTCTCATGCCCGAACGGGTGCCGGTACAGTCGATCCCGATCATTGTCTACTGCGATGACGGCTACCGCACCGAAAAAGCGATTCAATTACTGGAGGACATGGGATACACCCGGGTGTACCAGCTTGAGGGAGGACTGGCAGCCTGGGAAGCAGCCGGATACAGGGTCGACTACGGAACGAACGTTCCCGGAAAAGATTACGGCGAGAAAGTAGCCGTAACGAAGCGGACCCCACACCTCCAGGTTGAAGAGGTGTATGCGAGCCTCGAACGAGGCGACGATCTCATTATTGTGGACTCACGAACTCGCGAAGAATATGAGATCTCGCATATTCCTGGCGCGTACAGCGTTCCAGGTGGAGAACTGCCTAACCGAGTTCACACCATCCGGGCAACTGCTAAGGACCAGAACAAAAAAATCGTCGTCAATTGCGCCGGAAGAACTCGAAGCATTCTTGGCGCGGATATTTTGATTCGGATGGGTATTCCCAACGTCTATGCACTGGAAAATGGCACCGCTGCATGGAAAATGGCTGGATACGAACTGGCGAATGGTCCTGGTGACGATCTGGCTGCCTCGAACGACCCGGAAGCAATACGGCAAACTTCAGAGTACGCGGAGAGGGTTGCCTCTGACGATGGCGTTCAATATATAGGCATCGATGAATTCAAGGCACTTCTCGGTTCCGATGAGCTTTACTATGTCATCGACGCGCGATTGCCTGAAGAATATGCTGCCGGTCACATTCCTGGCTCGACGCTGTTGTCTGTTGGCCAAATGGCGCTGCAAGCAGACGAAATTCTCAGCGTAAACCAGGCGCAGGTCGTTTTCGTTTCAGACTCAGGAGTCAGGGCACGTTTGGGCGCTTCGATGGCCAGGCAGCTCGATTACCAGAATGCTTTCGTGCTAGATGGTGGCATAGCTTCCTGGATTGCATCAGGCGGTGAACTCATCACCGAGAACCCTGTGACGCCGGTTTACGGATTAGAACAAGCGCGACGACATGCGCCTTCGATTTCTACCTCGACGCTGGAGACACAGCTGCGGACTAAGAACCCACCTGTGCTGATCGACGTCCGTGGTAGCGGCGACTACGCGTTGGGACATATTGCTGGCTCCCGGTGGATTCCGCGAGGTGACATCGAAAGAAAAATCTCGGAGTACGTTCCCGATCGAGATACAGATATCGTCGTCATTTGTGACACCGGCATACGATCTTCACTGACTGCAGCAACGCTGTCTTCCATGGGATACAGCAGCGCAGGTTGGCTCGATGGCGGCTTGGACGCATGGTCCAACTCTGGCTACGAACTGGTCGAAGGACTCGACGGCGCGAACGTGTCGCTTAAAGTTGCAAAAGAAGACGTTGCCATGATTGGCCGGCGTGGTCCCCTGGCCCGCACTGAACAAGACATGATTGACTATCTCGAGTGGGAAATCGAGCTAGGGGAGAAATACGAAACGACGAGTTAGTTCGACCAAAATGCCAGCTAAATGAGACGAAAGGATCCGCAGTGTTGTTGCTAGGTGCGCATATGTCGGTAGCCGGTGGGCTGTACAAGTCGGTTGATCGCGCGGAATGCGTTGATTCTCAAGCCCTACAGATTTTCACCAAAAATCAGCGGCAGTGGAAAGCTAAGCCACTACAGGACGAAGATGTTGAGGCATTCGTTAATCGAGTAGCCGATTCGGATATTAAGTTCGTTGTCTCTCACGACTCCTATCTCATCAATCTGGCTTCGCCGAAAGATGACCTCTGGGAGAAATCTATCGCAGCCTACAAAGACGAACTTGAACGTTGCGAACAACTGAAGATTCCGTATCTTGTAGCTCACCCGGGTGCGCATACCGGATCTGGCAGGGAGGCAGGGATCGAGCGGATCGTCGAGGCGATCGATCGCGTGCATGTTGAATTGCCAGACTACAGCGTGATGACTCTACTTGAGACGACGGCTGGCCAGGGCACATCAATCGGAGGAACGTTCGAGGATATCTCGGCGCTACTCAACCAGGTCAAGCAACCTGAACGCGTTGGCGTTTGTTTTGATACCTGCCACACCTTTGTGGCTGGCTACGATTGCCGAACACCTGAAACCTATGCCGAAACGATGTCGAAGTTTGACGAGCTTATTGGAGTCGAGAATCTCAAGGTGTTTCACTTCAACGATTCAAAAGGCGAACTAGGTTCTCATCTCGACCGGCACGATCTGATCGGGCAGGGTGAGATTGGCGTTGAAGGGTTCCGTAATTTCATGAATGATAGCCGGTTCGAAGGACTTCCAGCGCTCCTTGAGACTGAGAAAAGCGATGATCTCGAAGAAGATCGCAAGGCTATCATCCTGCTCCGGTCGCTGGTTGCCTGACACTGGCGCAAATCAGGGACGATTGACGACAAGCAGTCGAGTCTCGGTCATATCTTCGATAGCGTAGCGCAGACCCTCACGGCTCAAGCCGGAATCTTTGACACCGCCGTATGGCATGTGGTCGATTCTATAGGTCGGGATGTCGTTGAGGATGACCCCGCCAACGTCTAGCTGATCGAACGCCTTGAATCCATGTTCGAGGCTCTCAGTGAACACGCCGGCTTGCAGACCATAGTCGGAGTTGTTGATTTGCTCCAGTCCTTCGTTCCAGCTACTGAACCGGAACAGGGTGACGATTGGCGCAAACGCTTCTCTGGCGCAGACCGCGGCATCTCTGGGCGCATCGACGATGACCGTCGGTTCATAGAATTGACCGTTAGGCTTGCCGCCGGTCAGTATTTTTGCTCCTCGAGCTTCCGCCTCTTTCACCCAGCCGTCGATTCGCGCCACAGCCCGTTCGTCTATCATCGGTCCCAGGGTTGTTGCAGGATCGGTGGGGTCGCCCATGACTGATTTTTCCGCCAGTTCGGTGATCTTCTTGGCAAATACTTCAAAGACGTCTTCGTGTATAAAGACTCGTTGTACGGAGATGCAAACCTGGCCTGCGTAGGCAAATGCGCCGGTGATCACACGACTTGCTGCGTAATCGAGATTTGCGTCACGGTCGATGATGACACCGGCATTCCCACCAAGCTCGAGCACGACTTTCTTCTTGCCAGCCCGTGATTTCATGTCCCATCCAACATCCGGCGAACCGGTGAAGGTGAGCATTTTAAAGCGATCATCAGTAACGAGCCGATCACCGACACTTCTGTTCATCGGCATGATCGAGACCGCGCCAGCCGGGAGTTCCAACTCGTCGACTAACGTCGCCACCAGCAACATGGTCAGCGGATCGTAGGTCGGCACCTTCAGGACCATCGGATTGCCGCTGGCGATCGCAGGCGCGAGTTTGTGCAATGCCAGATTCAACGGGAAGTTGAAGGGTGAGATGCCAGCAATTGGACCAATTGGCACCTGCTTCGTGATCCCGAAACGGCCTGCCGATGATGCCATCAGGTCAAGTGGTATTTGCTCACCATAAATCCGTTGGGATTCTTCGGCGGCGACGCGGACCGTGAATACACCTCTGGTCGCTTCAACCATTGCATCGCCGATGGGTTTTCCGGCTTCAGCGGACATGAGCCGGGCAATCTCATCCTTTCGTCGATCAAGCAGATCGGCGAGGGCATACAGGATCTCAGCACGCTGGTGGGTAGCCATCGTTCGGGTAGTTTCAAAGGCAACCTGCGCGGCATTGATCGCGTCTTCCAGATCGCTGTCAGAGGCGAACGACGTCACTCCCACAATTTCATCGTTGTATGGATTACGCACCTCAAGCGTGTCGCTAGTTGAGCGCCACTCTCCGGCGCAGTAAAACGGCTGGTTGTTTGTCACGAGATGTTATCCATTCTTTTAGAGCTAGCCCAGGCCCAAGGTCACACGGTGTTCATATCGTCATCAACTGGTTTCGCCAGCTGTTTTGGATCGAGTAGCTTGCTCGCTTCAGCTTCACTCATCAACCCTTCTTCGACAACAATATCTCGAACAAATCGGCCGGTTTCCAGTGATTTTTTAGCGATGTCAGCGGATCGATTGTAGCCGATTTGCGGCGTCAAAATGGTCGCCAGTGAAATACTGCCATGGGAGAGATCGTAAAGCCGCTCCCGATTGGCTTCCAGCCCAGTGATACATTTTCTGGTAAAGACTTCGACGGCGTTGGCCAGGATGTCATTGCCCCAGAGCATCGAATAGACGATCACCGGCGTCATGACATTCAGCTCCAGCTGGCCAGCCTGTACTCCCATGGTAACGGTGGTGTCGTAACCAATGACCTGAAAACAGACCATGTTCACCATCTCGGCAATCGACGGGTTCACTTTGCCGGGCATGATCGATGATCCTGGTTGAACGGCTGGAAGCAGTAATTCAGCAAGTCCGGCTCGGGGGCCGGAGCCAAGCAGCCGTATATCGTTGGCCAGCTGACTGACTGCCATCGCGCATTCGCGCATGGCCGAAGAAACATGGGAAAAATCCAGATGAGACTGAGTTACTTCAAACGTGTTTCTGGCAGGTCGCAGATCGAGACTTGTTTTTTCAGACAGTCGCTGGATGACATCGCTGCGGTATCCAGGATGGGCATTCATGCCAGTTCCAAGCGCAGTCGCTCCGACGTTGAGGCGTTTCAATGCATTGAGTGATTCCTCATACCGTGTGACTGCTGTCCTGATCTGGTTGGCGTAGCCCGAAAACTCGTCGCCCAGTGTTACCGGCACGGCATCCTGCAGGTGGGTTCGTCCGGTTTTGACGGCGTCCTGAAATCCCCTGGCATGGCTTTCCAGTGCGTGCTGTAACTCTTTCATGGCGGAAATCAGTCTTGGCGCAGCCAGGAGCACTGCCAGTCTTGCCGCAGTTGGCATGGTGTCGTTGCTCGACTGACCCAGATTGACCTGGTCGTTGGGGTGAACCGGATCGTACTCCCCTCGATGACCACCAAGTAGTTCGTTGGCCCGGTTTGCCAGGACTTCGTTTGTGTTCATATTGTGAGAGGTGCCAGCACCAGCCTGGTAGGGGTCGACGACAAAGTGTTCTCGCCACTGACCGCCAAGAATCTCGTCGGCAGCTTCGATGATTGCCTGTGCAATGGATTGATCGAGTCTTCCAGCCGCAAGATTGGAACTGGCGGCGGCTTGCTTCACCAACACCGCACCAGCGATAAAATCCGGGTGGGGTGACAATCCTGAGATTGGGAAGTTCTCGACCGCCCGGGCTGTCTGTGCACCGTATAGCGCATCAACCGGGACGTGAACCTCTCCCATCGAGTCTCGCTCAATCCGTGTTTTCGCACTCATCACTATGCTCCAGATCATTTGGCCGATTCAATTGCGGCGACAACAGAAAAGGGCGCTGGTATCACCAAACGCCCGGGTGACCGCTACAAGATTTCATGTTCCGGTCAGGAACTCCACCAGTCATCATTTTGGGATCCTATTTGCGCCAGCTCGGTCTTTGTATAAATCAGGCCATCACGCTGCTGCACCGAGAGTTCATATTCTTTGCTCATGGTGATGGCATCGACCGGGCAAACTTGCGCGCAGAAACCACAGAACAGGCATCGACCGGCTCTCAAGATGAACTCACCGAGCTCCCGGTCACCCTCTTCTGAAGGTACAACATGCATCTCTAAACAGGAAGTTGGACAGATTCTGGCGCACAGCCCGCAGGCGACGCAGATTGCTTCTCCGGTCGAAGGATCGGAACGAAGGGAAGGCATACCCCGGAACCGGTTGGCCATTGGGCGTTTTACGTCCGGGTACTCGATGGTAATGGGTGGACGAACAAGCCGTTTTATCGTGACCGCAAAGCCTTTGAATTCGTTGAGCATAAGCTGGTTACTCCGTTCAGTTGCGATCAGGCATTGACGACGAAACCGGACAAACCGGCGGACAATCCGTTGTCAGATGAAAGATACACAGAAGGCTTCGAGCCAAATTCCCGGACTGGCCATTGCATTCCACCTCGTTCCAGGCGTGGATACGAGATTCCTCGGTAGGTCGGCACCAGGGCTGCAATCTCCTCGAATATCTGAGCTGAGTTTGCATGCAGAATTTGATATCCCAGGCGGTTGGCTATCTCGGTCGTGTAAAAATTGGTCGGATTCGAGTCGCCTGGACCAGGGACCACATAGCGCAAGCGCTGAACGGTCCGGTCGGCGTTTGTCAGTGTTCCGTCCTGTTCAAGGTACATCGTTGCTGGCAGCACGACATCGGCAATCGCCGTCAATGCGCCTTCGAAGCAATCCTCAACGACAAGGAATTCAAGTTTCTCAAGAGCGTTGATGAATTCTGGAGAAAGGTGACTGTCCGTGATCGGACCATCCCCATTGAAGAACCGGTTCTTGCGTTCCCCGCCACTGTGAGACTGCGCTGAAATGTACATGGCTTTTATCCGGCCAGCTTCAATAGCGTCGACAAGTCCAAGAACTCCAACGCCTTCACCTTCAGGCAGCTCACGAAGCTGTTTGAATCCATTCTGGGAGACGGCCGAATCATTCCACCACTGCGACCAATTTGCGCTGAGTATCGTCCTGAAGTCCTGGTCGCCAATGTCGACGCCGCCCGGGAGCAACCCCGGGTGGCAACCGCAATCGAGGCTGCCCTGTGTATTTGCCTGGCCTCGCAACGCGAGAATACCTCCGCCTGGCCTGCCGATATTACCGGTCAAACGAGCAAGATTGAATGCCGCGGCTATGGCTGCTCCACTGTCCGGTGTTACGTTGTCAGTTGCAAGTGTGTGCCAGATGGTGCTGGCAGGATATTCCTGTGCTTCAGATGAAGCGCCCTGCCCACCGGTCGCGTACAAGATGGCGGCTTCACGTAGCGCGCCAACACTGACTCCTGCATCCTCCGCCGCTTGCTGAACGTCCACAGCCGAAAGCTGCTCGGCAAAGGCAGGAAGATCCAACATATCCGTAGCGAGACCTTCGTCGATAATTATCCTGGACATTGCATTCAGGAGAGCTGCTTCGGTTCCTTTTCTGGCTGGAATCCAGTGGTTTGATCGTTCGGCAAGGGAGTTGTCAACATCGCCGATAACAACTGCTGTAGCCTCACGGTAGTGCATGGCCCAGTAGGTCAGGTAGGACGCGACTGGGGCGACATGCCGGATGTCGGGGCCAACAATCAGGACCATGTTGGAGCTTGTCATCATCTCTTGCATACCGGCGGTGTTTGCGGCGATTCCAGTCGCTGCCAGCATGACCTGCTCGGCCCGCGCCTGAGATTCACTCATCAGGCGGTCGATGTTGTTCGTGCCCATCACGGCTCTTGTGAACCGCTGGAGGCTGAAGCTCTCTTCGTTTGTGCCTGCGGGGGACGCAAGTGCCGCAAACTGATCACCCTGATAATGCCGAAAGTGATCAGCCACATAGTCGAGTGCTTCATCGAGCTCTACATCCAGGAGATCGCCACTGTCTTCACGAATCTTCGGGTAAAAAATGCGGATCGGATCCTGGACATGTTCGTGTCCCCAGCGTCCGAACTCGCAGGTATACCCGTGATTGACACCACGTTCCCAGAGATGGCTCGTCCGGCGGACAATGCCACGAGTATGTTCCACGTTGATTGTGCAACCGACATCACACATGCCGCAAATGGTTTCAACGGTGTCCATTTCCCACGGATGATGCCCGAAATGCCGGTCGGTCAACGCACCTACAGGGCAAACGGCAATACACATGCCGCAGTTTGTGCAGGTTGTGTCATTGAGACTAATACCGTAGGCCGGCCCAATTTCAGCTTCAAGACTTCTGCCGATGACCGAGATAGCTGTCGCGCCAACCATCTCATCGCAGACCCGCGTGCATCGGGCACAGACAATGCATCGATCCCACTTGTAGTCGATGAAGTCGCTAAAGTGTTTATACGGTTGGGCGAGCTTCGGGCGTCGGTATGGATTATTGTCCACATTGTGCAGGTAGGTGTTGTCCTGGAGGTAGCACTCGCCGGATTTATCGCAGGTCGGACAATCCAGCGCGTGGTCGATCAAATACATTTGCAGAATAAACTGACGGGCCTCAACCACACGAGGCGATTGGGTCAGCACTTCCATCCCGTCCCTGACCGGTGTGGCGCACGACTCGATCAGACCACCGCGCTGACCAAGTATTTCGACAGTGCATAGCCGGCAAGAACCCCAGGGGCGCAGGAGTGGCTGGTAGCAGAGATTGGGAACTTCGATGCCTGCAGCTTCCGCAGCTTGCAATATGTAGGTTCCAGCCGGGACTGTTACTTCTTCGTTGTCGATTGAGAGTGTGACGAGTTGAGTCTCTACGCTTGTGGTCATTGAGACGAATCCAATTCACTTCGGGTCAGATCATTCGCGAACCGCACAACTGTCGATTTCTGATATGGAACCCGGCAAACTCCAGGCAACGATGACGCGGGAAGCCACTCATCCTGTACGCCAGGCTAATTTTACACGCCGTGTCTGGTCAATTCATGACCGGGGCAAGATTCTCTACCAGCTACATCTCAGTTGCAGTTTCTTCAACCTGAGTTCGGCAGTTTACACCGGCTCTCCAGCAATCTTTACTTTCACATTTGGCAGTGACTCCATTCATATTGGCAGGTTGTAGCAGCCAGGCTGCAACTCAGGTTGACCAGTGACAATGGTGCTATACTGGCCGGTCAGTGCTGTTGTAACCGGAGCCGAATAAAGGAAATTGCTTTGGAGTTTGAAACGATCATCGGTCTTGAGATTCATGCTCAAGTTCTGACGAACTCCAAGATGTTCTGCGGTTGCACCGCAAACTCCACACAGATGGAACCCAACACCGCGGTATGTCCGGTTTGTCTTGGAATGCCTGGCGTGTTACCTGTAGTGAACCAGGCTGCCGTTGAAAAAGTCGTCATGACCGGTCTCGCGCTGGGTTGTGAAATACCGAAACACAATCGATTTGACCGTAAGAATTATATGTACCCTGATCTGCCAAAGGGCTACCAGATATCTCAGTATGAGTTGCCGATGGCGGTCGAAGGATCACTCGAGTTTGACCTCGATGGCGAACGGTGCCAGGTTGGGATTACCCGGGTGCATCTCGAAGAGGACACTGCAAGACTGGTTCACAGAACCGACAGCGGCGCCAGTTACAGTTTGGTCGACATAAATAGAGCGGGTGTGCCGCTCATGGAAATCGTCAGTGAACCTGACCTGAGAACGCCGGCACAAGCCCGCCAGTATCTGGTGACGGTCCGACAGATTCTGCGATACATCGGCGCCTCATCGGGAAATATGGAAGAAGGCGCATTTCGTTGTGATGCCAACATTTCACAACGGGCAGTCGACGGCTCGTTTGCGGGACCGAAGGTAGAGATCAAGAATCTCAACTCATTCCGTTCGGTCGAACGGGCGCTTGACTATGAAATTCATCGTCAGCGGGAAGCAATTCAATCAGGAGTCGAGCTTGTCCAGGAGACCCGTGGCTGGCTTGAGGATGAAGGCAGGACGGTTACCCAGCGAGGTAAAGAATATGCCGAGGACTACCGGTATTTCCCGGAGCCGGATTTGCCTCCTGTGGAATTCGACGACAGCTGGATCAACAGGATCCAGGATGCAATGGCCGAATTGCCGGCTCAGCGGCGAGAACGTTTTGTCGCTGAGTACCCGATTGATGAAGCTGACGCACGAATTCTCACTGAAGAACCAGCCATAGCCGACTATTACGAGAAGGTGGTAAAGGCGTCTGGAGGACTGGCGCGTCCGGCTGCGAACTGGATTACCGGAGAAGTATTCGCCCTCGCCCGCGTTCGTGGTGGATTTGATCAGATTGAATTGCCGGTTGACGACCTAGCTTCGATTATTGTTATGGTCGACCGCGGAGAGATCAACACGAATACCGGCAAAGCAGTGTTGCTGAAAACCGTTGAGACTGATCTCTCTCCGGCGGAAATCGTCAGTGAATCTGGCCTGGCGCAACAGAGTGATGCCGATGAACTACGGGCGATTGTAAGAGCGGTCATGGATGCTCATCCGCAGCCAGTCGCCGACTACAGGGGTGGGAAACAGGCTGCGATCGGTTTCCTGATCGGACAGGTCATGCAGCAAACCAGGGGCACTGCTAACCCTGACATCGTCCGACAGGAATTGCTTGCGGAATTGAATAGCGTCGGATAGTGTGGATAATGTTCACACTATTCGTTTAATGGCTATGGTTGAGTAACCAAATGTCAATCGGCCGAATTGGAAGCAGGACGTCCGGATAAGCAGATAGGGGACAGCATGTCGACCAGAACGTTAGCTCACGCTCAGCATCAGGATCTGTATGAAGTTGCAGTCGAGCAGTTTGACATTGCTGCTGAGGTAATCAATCTGGATGACAGTATGCGCAGGGTGCTGCGGAAATGTAGTCGTGAAACAACGGTAAATTTTCCAGTTGAGATGGACGACGGTTCGGTTGAGATGTATTCCGGCTACCGCGTTCACCACAACTCTGGTCCTGGACCGACAAAAGGCGGAATTCGCTACCATCAGAGTGTCACGCTTGCCGAAGTTAAGGCGCTGGCAATGTGGATGACCTGGAAGTGTGCGGTGGTCGGTCTACCGTATGGCGGAGCCAAAGGTGGCGTCCAGGTAAATCCAAAACTGCTTTCTCAGTCGGAACTGCAAAACCTGACCAGGCGATTCACCACCGAGATTTCTACCTTGATTGGTCCGAATGCTGATATACCTGCTCCCGATGTCAACACCAATCAGCAGATCATGGCCTGGATCATGGACACCTACTCGATGCACCACGGGTATTCAATACCGGGTGTTGTGACTGGTAAACCGATCATACTCGGAGGATCGGAAGGACGCAGCGAGGCGACAGGTCGTGGTTGCGTCTTCGCGATCCAGGATGCCATGCCCGAATTGGGGATGAACCTCGCTCAATCCAGAGTCGTCGTTCAGGGCTTTGGCAACGCCGGATCAGTTGCTGCGTCTCTCCTTTGGGAGCTCGGGGCTTCCGTCGTTGCTGTTAGCGACTCAATGGGTGGCATCTACAATCCGAATGGTCTCGACATTCCGGCAGTCAGAAAGCATAAATCACAAGTTGGCACTGTGGTTGGGTTTGCCGGTTCAGACAACGTGACGAACGAGGAATTGCTTGAGCTAGATTGTGAGATTTTGTTGCCGGCTGCGCTGGAAGAACAAATCACTCAGTACAACGCTGACAACATCAAAGCTCGTCTAGTTGCTGAAGCTGCCAATGGTCCGACGACTCCGGAAGCAGATGACATCCTCTTTGACCGGGGAATTTTCACACTTCCCGATATCTATGCTAACGCAGGCGGAGTCACCGTCTCTTATTTTGAGTGGGTTCAGGCGCTTCAAGCATTTCCGTGGTCGGAAGAAGAGGTGAACAACCGGCTTCAGGGGATCATGACCAAAGCATTTCAGACCGTGTTGAAGGCATCAAAGCAATACAACGTTCACATGCGAACAGCCGCGCTATGTGTTGCTATTCAACGAGTCGCGGACTTCACCATGATTCGCGGTATCTACCCCTAGACCGCTCTGCACGGGCTCCGCGACATCAGTCTACCTACAGGTCGTTGACCAGAAGCTGGCGAAGCGGCGCTTCGCTTTCCTGCCTGGTGACCGCAACGACCTGATCACCGCTGTGAATCATCGTGTTGCCAGTTGGAATGATGAGTTCAGTACCCCTGGTAATAGCGCTGAACACGCAGTCGCTGGGAAGTTGAATCTCGTGCAGCATCTTGCCAACAACTGGCGAATCAGCTGAAACGCCGACCTCAACGATTGCAATCTCCGGTTGTTTGAGGTTCATCAGATGGAGAAACTTTCGTTCAGGGATCAACTGCTCAATCATGCTCAAAATGACGCTGGTCTGACTCACTGTCGCGTCGACACCCAGCCGCTGAAAAAGTGCTTCATTTTTTGGGTTGTTGACCCTGGCAATTGTTTTTGAAACGCCAAACCGCTTTTTGGCGATCTGACAGACGATCAGGTTGTCCTCATCGCCGCCGGTCGCAGCAATCACGACTTCCGCGCGACCCGCCCCTGCTTGCTGGAGCACAGAAACCTCTGCGCCGTCACCGTTGATCGTGATGCTACCGAGCATGTCGTCAAATTTCTGACATTTTTGATTATCTTTTTCGATGAGAAGCACTTCGTAGTCTTCAAGCAGCATTGTATTGGCGAGGTTAAATCCTACTTTCCCTCCGCCAACAATAATCACGTACATAGTTAGCTACTCAACCTCATTTTTAGTGATTTGCGACAGGAACATATCCGTAATAGTAATTGTCGGGCATATCGTCTTGATGCCCATAGCCATGAAGATCTCTGCTCTGACCGGGTCGTAGACCCGGGCTGTCACATCTCTAATGTGAAACACCGATTTCGCTATCTGGGCAGCCATCAGGTTGGTATTGTCGGCGTTCGTGACCGCAAAAAACATGTCAGTCTGTTCGACTCCAGCTGAGCGAAGAATGTCTTCATCAATCCCGGTGCCAACGATTGCCAGACCCGAGAATTCCGAATCCAGATAATTGAAGGCAGATGCTCTTGTGTCAACAACTGATACATGATGTCCCATGCGATCAAGCGTCGTCGAGAGTCGGGTGCCTACCCGACCACAGCCAACGATGAGAATATTCATGCTCGTGAAACTGCTTCTTCCGGCCAGACGCAGGCAAAGGATGGATCTGCGATGGGCAGCCGAACGACGATAACTTCGCACGGAGCATTTTTGAGCACATATGGAACGGTTTTGCCGATGGTCGGCCGACCATATTTTTTGTGATTTCTGCTCGCCATGATGATGACATCGACATTTCTTTCGATGGCTTCATCAACAATTGCCGCGCCTGCCGAGCGAGCTTGGAGGAGTTCGGCCGATACCCTGCGATTCAGATCATTTGTGGACTCACGAAGCCAGGACATAGCCAGCTTCAGTGCATGTTCACGCTCGCCTACTTTTTCCGGTACAGCGGCTTCCAACGGGAGTTCCTGGGCAACCTCTACCACTGACAATATAACAAGCCCGGTATCCGAACCGTTGAGCAGGTTTGCCGCCAGATCGGTGGCTCTGCGATCGTACGGGTTGCCTTTAACCGGTACGAGAATTTTTTGGTAACTCAACAACATCTCCCAAATAGTAGTGGCTATACCTCAGATATTCGAACATTTTTATATTCCGAGCGCAATCCGTGTGATGAGAGGGGGAGGCAGTCCTGCTTCTTCCATCTGCATCTGTGTGCGGACGATATCGTATTCCGTCCTCCGGAAGTTGACAACCCGAGACTCGGTATCATAGATCGCGAAGGCGGCGAACGGATTGTTGTCGCGGGGTTGACCGACGGATCCAGGGTTAACGATGAATCTGGAACCATCGATGGTCAATTCATCTCCGTCCTCCGGTTGAAGCGGCGACTCACCTTCCTCAGCCATCCGTTCAGAAATGTACATCTGAACGTGCGTGTGTCCGAGAAAGCACACCGGAGTATCGAACAGCATAAAATTTTCCCGCGCTACTTTAGCGCTGTAGACATACTCCCAGATCGGGTGGCGAGGGCTTGCATGTACCAGCATCCATTCATCTTCAAGAATTTTGTCTGGAAGCCCTTCAAGATAGGCAATCTGTTCATTCGTGAGTTTAGACTTTGTCCAGTAGGTGGCGAATCGCGCGACCGGATTGAACTCATCGAGCTGAAGTCGTCCGATAGCCGCCCAGTCGTGATTGCCTGCCAGTGAAGGATGAGCGCCGAGTTCGATAACGCGATCAATACACTCTCCTGGTTTTGGACCGTACCCGACGGTATCACCCAGGTTCCAGATAGCGTCCACTTCTCCAGCTGCATCGATGACCGCTTCCAACGCTACAAGATTGGCATGAATATCAGAGATGACAAGTATTCGCATGCTAGCTTGTGTTGTTCCTCAACTAGTGAGATTTCCCGGTACTCATCGCGATTTCGTCCTGCATTCGACCTTTTCTTCGACGGACATATACCGAGAGCACCGCGAGATCGCCGGGCGTGACGCCGGCGATTCTACTCGCCTGGCCAATCGTGACCGGACGTATTTCATCTAATTTTTCACAGGCTTCATTTCGCAAGCCTGGCATGTTCCAGTAGTCGACGTCAGCACCGATAGAGGTATCTTCCATTGCCTGAATACGATCGATATTTCTCAGCTCCTTCTCGATGTAGGCATGATATTTCGCCTCAATTTCGATACTCGAAGCGATACCTGAGTCAAACTGCCGTCCCGCCTGGAACATGTCAGGATGCAGTTCAACGAGCGCCGGATACAGTGCAGAGAATGAAACCTCCGGCCTGCGTAAGTACTCTAGAGCTGTCTGGCTCCGGGCTGGTTCCGGCAGACCGACAGTATCGAGCAATTCCGCGGTTCGTTGATTCGGACTCAGATAGACCGTGTTCAAATCGATCGTGATCTCATCGATGGCTCGGCGACGGTCCTGAATGTTGTTGTACCGCTCCATGGATATCAATTCATTCTGAAATGCGAAGTCTGACAGGCGATGCTCGGCGTTGTCTGCCCGTAACACCAAACGGTGCTCAGCCCTGGACGTTAGCATGCGGTACGGTTCCACAAACTCCATTGTCGACAGGTCGTCCGCCATGACACCAATATAGGCTTGGTCCCGGCGCAGGCTGACGGGATCCAGCCCACCCGCATGCCTACTTGCGTTCAGGCCGGCAAGCAGACCTTGACCAGCGGCTTCTTCGTATCCGGACGTTCCATTAACCTGACCAGCGAGGTACAGACCTTCCACTTTCTTTGAACCAAACCAGGGTGTCAATTCGGTAGGGTCAACTGCATCGTACTCGACGGCATATCCGTAGCGAGTGATGTGAGCATTTGTCAGGGCAGGAATGGTACGCAGTGAAGCAAGTTGAATATCAGCTGGCAGGCTGGTGTTTGCTCCCTGCACATAGATTTCCTGCGTGCGCCAACCTTCAGGTTCTAGAAAGAGTCCATGGCTCGTTTTTTCCTGGAACCTCATCACTTTATCTTCGATGGATGGACAGTATCGCGGACCGATTCCCTGGATCACCCCGTTGTACATTGGGGAGCGGTGGGCATTTGCACGGATAAACTCATGCGTTTCCATGTTGGTATGTACGAGGTAGCACGCGAGTTGGTTTCGCCAGCCAGTTGTTTGACCCGGGTAGCTAGCGAGTGCAGGCAATTCAAGTCGTTGAATCTCTCCCCTGCGTCCTTCATACGAAAACCAAAGTGGAATCTCGCTACCGTCTTGCTGCTCAGCTTTCGAAAAATCTATCGTGCGAGCGTCAATTCTCGGTGGTGTACCCGTCTTCAGTCGACGCAATCTGATCCCGACATCGCCGATTGATGCCGCAAGGGAATTGGAGGCAGCGTCACCGGATCGTGCTCCGTCCGCTATCCATTCCCCAGCAATCATGCTGCCTCGGAGGAATGTCCCTGCCGTGATAACAACAGATTTGCAGAGAATCGCATTGCCGAATTCGGTGGTGACCGCTGTGACATGCCGGCGGCCAGATTCCAGTTCTATTCGGACATCACGAGCTGATTCCTGCCGTAACGTCAGCCGCTCTTGTGATTCCAGAGCTTCCTTCATTGCCATGCTGTAGAGCACTTTGTCTGCCTGAGCTCGGAGCGCTTGAACGGCAGGACCTTTGGATGCATTGAGTTTCCGAATTTGCAAAGCAGTCCGATCGATTGCCTTGCCCATCTCGCCGCCCAGGGCATCGATTTCGGCAACGATGTGGCCTTTCGCCGGACCGCCAATCGACGGGTTGCAAGGCATAAATCCGATTCTGTCAAGGTTGGGAGTCAGCACGAGCACATACGAACCGTGCCGGGCAGCAGCTAGCGCGGCCTCGCAGCCAGCGTGACCAGCTCCGACGACGACGACATCGTATATCTCTTCAGTTTTTGATCGTCGGTTCACCATAACCTACCGATTATAAGAGTGTTGGCAAACCATTCCAAAACCAATACAGGTTTTCGCGTTTGCAGTCACGTATAGCACTTGTCAATACCATTAGATACCATTTATCCGACAGACAAACAGCGCTTACGAACGATGACCTTTTGTTAAGACGTGACAGTCAGGACCAGGGTTCCACCAGATGATTCAGATCGATGATCGAAATGTTGAGATCATAGTCGTGGCCGGAGTTGTCGCGCTTGCGATTGGATCACTTATCATCGCTCTTGGTAGAGCGCAGGCGAATGGGCGTCCAAACTAAGGCAAGTCAAACAGTTAAGCCAGGTAACGGTGACGGCAGCAGCCTATGAGGACAGGAAGACAATTGCATGAAGGATGTGTTTAGCACGCTGACCTGGTCAGTCGTTGCGGCAGGCATCATATATATTGTGATGATTTCCCCGGCGCGACGTGAGAAAGTGATCAATGCTGCCTGCGGAGTTCTCGATCAGCTTCGCCTACTGGCGCTGGACATTCAGGGGTATGAGCCGGAAATGTAGCGGCTCGCTCAGTCCCCGGCAGCTCTGGTTCTTGCGCCTCGTGGTTTCCGGCCTTTCTTGCTTGCATTTGCACCGTTGTTTGATTTAGAGGCTGCGAACTGCTTTCGTTTCGCTTTTCTTGCTTTTTTCGCGGATTGCGGTTGATTCATCTTTCCAAGTTTCGGCGTCATGCCACCATCCTGGCTGTCAAAATTTGTTGACACCTCACGCATTTCTGGTTCGATCGGCCGCCTCTCGACTGACACCGTGAATATCTGATGGGCAATGTCGTATTCTATGTTTCGCAACAACGCTTGAAACATATCGTAGCCTTCAGCCTTGTACGTCACTAATGGATCACGTTGTGCATACGCCTGAAGTCCAACGCCTTGTCTCATATCGTCCATCTGGGTCAAGTGCTCGCGCCAGAGTTTGTCGATAACGTTGAGCGACACGGCTCGCTCGACCTGACGCATGGTATCGACGCCGATCACTTGTTCTTTTTCGGCGTACCGAGCTTCGATATCTGCAATAAGAAGATCCTCGACTGCTGTTTGATCCAGACCAATCAGCATGTCCTCGGTGAGATCGTTCGGCGTTATCGCGCTATATGCTGACAGCATTTCAACGTAGTCAGGTTCCTCGCCCCTGCCTTCGGGCCAGTTGACTTCAACCAGAAATTCGACCTGTGATTCAAGGGTATCGAGCGTACGCTTTCGCATATCTTCACCCTTGAGGATGTTCTGACGCATCGCATAGATCACAGTTCGTTGTTTATTCATCACGTCATCGTACTGGACAACATGTTTACGGATATCGAAGTTGTGACCTTCAACCTTGGTCTGGGCATTTTCTATCGACTTGGAGATGATCCCGTGTTCGATTGGTGTATCGTCGTCGACACCGAGTTTCTCCATCATGCTTGCGACCCGGTTTGATGCGAAGCGGCGCATCAAATCATCTTCCAGAGACAGGTAAAACCGGCTGCTGCCCGGATCGCCCTGTCGTCCTGCCCTACCACGCAACTGATTGTCGATACGACGAGAATCGTGGCGTTCGGTTCCAATAATGTGCAAACCGCCAAGACCGGACACGCCTTCGCCGAGCACGATGTCGGTGCCCCGGCCAGCCATATTGGTAGCGATGGTCACTGCGCCAGGCTGACCGGCATCTACAACGATCTCCGCTTCACGTTCGTGGTACTTTGCGTTGAGCACCGAATGTTGAATTCCATTTTTCGTTAGCAGCTGTGAGACTAGTTCAGATTTTTCAATCGAAGTTGTGCCGACTAGAACCGGACGTCCGATTTCGTTCAACGACAGTATTTCCTGTACGACGGCGTCGTATTTGCCAATCTCAGTCCGGTATACAACGTCGGTGTAGTCGGACCGGACCATCGGTCTATGGGTGGGAATGACGACCACTTCGAGCATATAAATGGTGTAGAACTCTTCAGCTTCCGTTTCTGCTGTGCCAGTCATCCCGGAAAGTTTGTTGTAGAGCCGGAAGTAGTTCTGGAAGGTGATGGTTGCCTCGGTGACGGTTTCACGTTGCACCCTGACGTTTTCCTGAGCTTCGATTGCCTGGTGCAAGCCCTCCGAAAACCGTCTTCCTTCCATCTGCCGTCCGGTGAATTCGTCGATAATGACAACTTCGCCATCCCGGACGATGTAGTCCCGGTCTCGCCGGAAGAGTGCGTGAGCTTTCAGCGCTTGTTCCAGATAGTGGGTGAGATCGTGGTAACGGTCGTCGTAGAGACTCTCACCTTCGCCAATGCCGAGTAACGATTCGACCCGGTCGATTCCATCTTCGGTTATCGAAACGCTTTTTCGCTGCAGATCGATCTCGTAGTCACGATTGACCCGCAACTGTCTGACGATCTGTGAGAACTGGTAGTAACGATCCAGACTCTCTTCAGCCTGTCCGGAGATGATCAGCGGGGTGCGAGCTTCATCAATCAGTACATTGTCGACTTCATCAACTACGACGAAATGAAGTTCTCGTTGAACGACCATATCCATATGCGGGGCCATATTGTCACGCAGGTAATCGAATCCAAACTCGTTGTTGGTACCGTAGGTGATGTCACAACGATAGGCTTCTTTGCGTGAAATCGGCCGCAGGTACTCGAATCGTTCGTCATCGGTAACGTACTCTGCATCAAATTGATAGGCGGCGCTATGCTGGATGCAGCCAACTGTCATGCCAAGGGCGTCATACACCTGTCCCATCCACTGGGTATCACGCTTAACCAGGTAGTCATTTACCGTGACGAGATGCGCCCCACGCCCTTCAAGTGCATTCAGGTACAACGGCAAGGTCGCTGCCAGGGTCTTCCCTTCACCGGTATGCATCTCGGCAATTTTTCCCTGATGCAGAACAATACCGCCCATGAGCTGGACATCGTAATGCCGTTGTCCGAGGGTGCGTTTTGAAGCCTCTCGTACCGCGGCAAAGACATCGGGAAGGAGGTCATCGAGACTTTCGCCCTCATCGAGTTGCTGCCTGAAGTGGTTGGTGAGATTTCGAATCTCGTCATCCGAGAGCGCCTGATATTTTGGCTCAAGTTGGTTGATCTGTTCGACAGTTCCGGAAATCTGTTTGATGACTTTATCGCTAGGACTGCCAAGAACCTTTTTTAGAAGTTTCCTCATGAGATGTTACTGTCTCCGTCGTATGGCGACCGTTGGAGAACTTTTCCCCAGCTCCACAAAGGAGTTCGATCGAGTACTGACCGGGAAAAGTGGTTAAATTGCGAGTCCCGGCCAGGGTGATTCAACGCCCTATTTTACTACAGTGATTTTTCAGGTTTTTGGTCATACGTCTGGTGTACTTGAACTGTTCAATTTGCCATGTATTCGACGAGGAGGAACACATCACTGAATCATTTCCAGAACGCGTTTACAAAATCGTGCTGGCGATACCAGAAGGCTATGTCACGACCTATGGCACGATCGCTGCTGTGCTTGGCGATCGTCGCGCAGCACGGATGGTCGGCTGGGCGATGAGTTCATGTCCGCCTGAGGTATCAGAAGTTGCCCACCGGGTCGTAAACAGGTACGGCGAATTGTCCGGCGGCTGGTCGTGGGGCCACCCGGATATTATGAAGCAGCTGCTTGTTGATGAGGGGGTTACCTTTGTCGATGAGTACCAGGTGAATCTTGAGCGCCACTTCTGGTTGCCTCCAGCTGCTTCGGCCCTTGAGATAACTGAATCGGAAGACTTTTAGCGGGTGCTATACTCACCCCGACCTCGAAGGGAGGAATCAGATGAATGTACGAGACGGGCTGATTCAAATCCGCACCCGGCTAGTTGAACGTGGCGCAAGACCGGCGACTTTGCAGTTAGTCGATGATATGACGAAGCGAGCCTCGGTGCCTGGCGCAGAACGGGCACAGGGATCAATGGCGCAGCTGGTTCGGATGCTCGCCAGGACTCCGGTCGCCAACGCCGATGTCGGCGTGTACGACGATCTCGTCGGGCTACAAGATGAGCTTGAAGGAGAAGCTGCCGTGCGTGCCGCTGAGGTTGCGGCTGAGGAGGCGAAACCGCTGCCGAAAAGTAAGAAATACTATCGCCAGCTCAAAGAACGCGAACAAAAACAAGCTGAAAAGACGAATACGTAGTACGGCGACGCAAGAGCGTTCGCATAGGTTGCCTGCCGTTGTGGATTCAACCATGCATTCGTGAAAGGTGGAGCATGTGATCGCTACGATTCCCGATGATGCTGCCGAGCGGTATCAGGACACCCTTAGCAATCTTAAAACCATAGTCGAATATGAATCTCCTTCCAGCGACAAACATGAAGTTGACAGGCTGATAGATTTTCTCCAGAGTCAGCTGGAGCATCGAAACGCTGATGTAGACCGCATACGTCAGAACGAGTTCGGTGATCTGCTGGTTGCGAGATTCGGCCAAGGGCCAGAGCGACCGTTGCTGGTGATGACGCACGTCGATACGGTGTGGCCTGTCGGCACACTATCCCGGATTCCTTGGAGCGTCGCGGACGGCATCGGCAGGGGACCGGGCATCTATGATATGAAAGCGTCGGTGGCAATGATGTTGAGCGCTATCGACATTCTCCAGAAGCGAAATCTCACCGATCGTCCCATTGTCTGGTTGATCAACACCGAGGAAGAGGTCGGGTCGCCGGCATCACGTCCGTATATCGAACAGCTGGCACTGGAGTCCGAGTGCGTCCTTTGCCTGGAACCGCCGGTTCCTCCAGTATTCTCACTCAAAACCGAACGCAAGGGCGTTGGGATGTTCACCATGGAGGTTACAGGGCAGGCATCCCACGCTGGGGCAGACCATCAGGCTGGCATCAGCGCGGTTGAGGAGCTTGCCCGGCAGATCCAGCGTCTGCACGCATTAACCGATTATGATCGAGGCACCACGGTCAATGTTGGCGTGATTTCAGGCGGAACGAAACGCAACGTCGTTGCTGCTCACGCTGAAGCGCTCATTGATTTGCGAGTGACAACCATGGATGAGGCCAATCGTGTTGTGCCGCTCATTCTAGAATCGAAACCAACCCTCGAAGGCGCACGGGTCACCGTTTCTGGTGAACTGAATCGCCCACCGATGGAGCGTGCTGAACATATCATTTCTGCCTTCAGCAAAGCGGAGACGATTGCTGCCGGAATAGGTCAAGAAATTACTGAGGCGGCAACGGGCGGCGGCTCTGATGGAAACTTCACCGCCGCGCTGAATGTTCCAACCATCGACGGACTGGGTTGTCCGGGAGATGGCGCGCATGCCGATACCGAGCACATTCATCTTGCATTTCTGACACCGCGAACCGCGCTGCTTGCGGCATTGCTCGAACAGCTATAGATCAAGCGTTGAACTGGTTGTGTTCTTTGGTCACAAGTCCGGTTGTCACTGTCGATCCAAATGCTTCCCGACAAGTTTCAGCAATGAATTCTGTGGCTGCCGATACAGAGATTTCAGTCAGATCACGAAAACCGTCGACAGGGATGAAGATGTTTCTGGATTCGGGTTGCACCAACGCAGATTGTGATTGCCGCCAGACCCAACGCCGCGTTCTCACGTCGTTTCCACAGACATAAACGATTTCACCAGGTGGCACTGGTTCGGCTTCATCAGCACCCATCGGTCGAAACCTGTCTTCCTCATTGGCCAGTCTCACTGTCAGAGGACCGTTCTGGCAGAGATCTATGTCATGGGTGCCGACCGGGACGCCATAGAAGAGCACCGATGCGTTCGCGATATCAACTATCGGACTGATGCTGGGCATGCCTTTGCCACGCGCAACTCTCTTGATGATTGCTTCCGCTGAGGAGGGATACCTGCTTCCAGACCAGCCTTGCTGGGAAAAAGCCCGTCTCCAGGCAGCCAGTTCTGGAACATCTTTCAGGTCTCTTGAACCGTAGGTGAGCTGGGCGCGGGTAATTGCGTCCGCCAGTAAGGTGGTGGTCGTCCCATTCGCCCGCTCATTGTCAATTTCTCTGGCGAGTACACAGCCGACGACGTAGTCGGGTCGCTGGGAAAACACTGACTCAGAAACCATGAATACGGGAGTGTTGGCGCTCATCAATTCAGTCCACTGTTTGGCTGTAGTGACTGAATCGTCGCTAGCGCTCGTTCGACGACCTGAATGAGCTGCTGTTTTGATAACGCGCCGACAGATCCGTCGACCAGCTTGCCCTGATGAATGACATAAAGAGTAGGAATGCTCGATATCTGAAACTGAGAGGCGAGCATCATCTCTTCTTCTGTGTTTACTTTGACAAACTTCATGCGGTCAGCATATTCGCCTGACAGCTCTTCGAAAACTGGCGCCATCTGCTTACATGGTCCACACCACGGCGCCCAGAAATCAATGAGAACCGGCAGGTCAGATTGCATCACTTCATCATCAAAATTTTCCGCTGTGACATCGGTAATTTGAACGATGACAGCGTGTGCCTCAGATTCCTGTTCTTTCTCTTTCAGGTCGTTGCGTGCCTGTACGGCTTCATCGGTAGATAGGATGCCAAGTGTAGATTTCTCGAGGATTTCGAACGTTTCGGGGTTGTGGTCGTAGCGAATTGCGTAGCCATCGCAGAAATTCACACATGGACCCGGACATTCTCCGCACAGAGACGAATCGATTTTTACCAGGCCACCGGCAGTAAGACTAAAAGCGGATTCGGGGCATATCTTGGCGGGAAAACATTGCTCAAAGTTCTTGTTGCAGATCATTGGATCGATGACTGCAGGCATATTCAACCCATTTCAATTCTTTACAAACTATTCGCTTGAAGATGATAGCTTACGAGGCGTAGATTGCGTCGGGTTCGGCAATCCAGCCAGGCTGGCCATCTACCAGTTGCTCGTACATCTGAAGAACTGCTGAGCCAATAGTATGCCAGGAGAACCGTATAGAAGCTTGCCGTGCGCCGACTTGCAACATCGAGCGCATACGCTCGTTCGCAAGCACGCGTGAGATCGCAATTGCCATTGCTTCTGGATTGCCAGGAGGAACCAGCAACCCGGAAATCCCTTCCTCGACGGTAAATTTCATGCCACCCACCCTCGTCGCGACTACTGGAACACCACAAGCCATGGCTTCAACGGCAACGAGGCCGAACGACTCGTACCGAGAGGGAACCACGCAGACATCAGCCGCCGCATAGAACTCGGGCAACTTTTCCTGTGGCTGTGCGCCTGTGAGCAACAGATCTTCCGCGACGCCGAGCGATTCAGCCATGCTTACCACCGCGCCTAAGCCGTCGCCATACGAGACGGTATCTCCATCAGCCTGAATCGATCCGCCAACAATGAGGAGTTTGGTAGACGTCAACTCAGGAAAAGTTTTCAGGATCTTGAATGATTTCAATAGAGTTGGAATATCCTTGATCGGATCAATTCTTCCAACAAACAACACTAGTGGATCGTCAGGTAACTCAAGCAACTTTCTTGCAAGAGCACTATCTGATGGGTGATAACGAGCCAGATCGACCCCTGGCGGTATGAGGCGAACCATGGAACTGCTCGCGCCTGAACCCCACACAAGTTCCGCCTTCTCATCTGGATTTGGCGCAATGATCACGTCGAGTTGCTTCAGCAACCGGTCTTCGATTTGCAAGCGCAGTGGAGATTCCTGGTGATGTTCATCAGAAGCAAGATTTTTCAGCTGAGCCAGCGTATGGAACATGTGCACGGTAGGAATCGACTGGTATCGCTGAAGAAGATGGGCAACCCAGCCTGAGAGCCAGTAGTGACTGTGCAGAATGTCATAGCGAATGCCTTCACGCATCGAGAACAGCGCCATCTCGGATGCGAAATCAGCCAGGAAACAGAACAGGTCGTCTTTGTGGACCGGTGCGGTTGGACCGGCTTCGATCGTGATCACGCGTAAATTTTCGTTAATCTGAACAATTTCAGGAGTTGTCGTGTCGGTCCGTCGCGTGAAAATATCTACCGCCACTCCACGCGATATGAGTTGTTTACTCAGTTCCATGACATAGACGGTAAGCCCACCTGCATCATTGCCACCAAGCAAAGCAAGTGGTGACGTGTGAACAGATATCATCGCGACATGCTGAACGCGAGCAACCGGCGCACGGAGTAGCGTCGGTGATGCTTCTTGAACTAACAATTACCCGGTTCCCCTTTGATCCGCTGACCGATCCAGAAACAGCCTGAAAAAGACACCCCAACTATGAATAACAACAATGGTGAAGGTGATATTCCTGTTTGTGATGAATTGTTCAGGAATCAGGTTCGATCAGACCGTAGGTACCTGCTTCGCGCCGGTAGATCACGTTGGTGTGTCCAGTGTTCGGATTTGTAAAAACAAAGAAGTCGTGACCGAGTAGTTCCATCTGCTCAACGGCTTCTTCGGCGTCCATTGGTTTGAGATCAAATCGCTTTGTCCGCATGATGAGCGGTGTATCCGAGGATTGAATATTTGCAGCGTCTCCATCTTCGAGTAACTGCTGATCGGCAGCCAATTGGCCAAGGTTGACCGCGTTGGATTTGGACCGGTCAATCTGTCGATCGTGATACCGCCGAATTTGCCGTCGCATTTTGTCAACGGCTGAATCTATGGCGACGTGCTGATCATGATTTTTCACTTCCGATCGCAGCAAGTGACCGGGAGTGCTGATGGTGAACTGAACTTTGAACTGTTCGCCTCCACTACGCGGTTTTTCGGCCGAAAGTTCAAGTTTTGCATCAACAATACGAATGTTCAAACGGTTGAGTTTAGCGGCGCTGTTCCGAATATAGTCTTCGAGACTGTCTGTTAGTCTGACGTTGTGGGTACGAATCTGTAGTTCCACAATTTATCTCCAGATACATGCAAATCACTCTTTTTTAACAACATTAATCTCTTGATGCCTGCGAGCTGGCCGATCAATTTGCGCCCGCGGAGGGACTCGAACCCCCGACACAAGGCTTAGGAAGCCCATGCTCTTTCCTCTGAGCTACGCGGGCGTAACTGTCATCATTCTAACGAATCCTCATTTCAATGGGCTATTGGCGTCAGTGCATTTCACGACTACCACTTACCCGGTTGTCTGACTAATCCTGAAATTGTTGCTCATTCCGGTCAATGCTATACTACCAGTTGATCACCGGGGAGTGGCGCAGCTTGGTAGCGCGCCTCGTTCGGGACGAGGAGGTCGGAGGTTCAAATCCTCTCTCCCCGACCAGACTACACTCAGGAAGCGAGAGCGGAACAATATCGCTCTCGTATTTTTATGCCATGTATTCCGAGGTGAAGGCTGCCATGTCAGACGAATCAGAGTTGCAACGGATACCGTCAGTTAGTGCGATCGTTCAAGACTCTCGCGTGCAAACCGCGGCCGGGAATATGTCCAGCGAATACCTCGTTGATATCGCCCGCCGATGCCAGGCTGAGGTGCGTGCGGAACTGATCGAAAACAAGGACATAGAACCCTCCACAGTATTTGATCGTGTTCTGGACGAAATCAGCATCCTCCTCAGAGCAGTCAGAACTCCAACGATCAATGGCACAGGTGTGATCATTCATACGAATCTAGGTCGATCGCCGGTTTCGAAAGCTACCGCCGAAGCTATGGGACATGCAGCGGCAAACTATTTGCCCCTCGAAGTTGATCCGTCAACTGCCAGACGCGGTGGAAGAGGTCAGGAAGTAGAACTGCTGCTTCGAGTTCTTACCGGAGCTGAGCGAACACTGGTCGTAAACAACAACGCTGCGGCAGTAACTTTGACTCTTGCGGCTCTGGCAGCAGGCAAGCAGGTCATTGTTTCACGAGGAGAGGCGGTCGAGATAGGGGGTGGATTTCGCATACCAGACGTCATCCGTCAAAGCGGTGCGGATCTCGTTGAAGTAGGGACGACGAATCGAACCTATGCCCGAGACTATGCAGAAGCGGTCAACGATCAAACCGCAGCTATGCTAAAGGTCCATCATAGTAATTTCGAAATATCAGGATTTACCGCTCAACCGTCAGTTGCTGAAATTGCAGAGACCGCACAACATCAGGGCGTTCTATCTATTGAAGATGTGGGCAGTGGCTGCTTAATTGACACTCGGAAATTTGGTTTGAGCTTTGAACCTACCTTGAGTGAGAGCATTGATGCAGGCGTAGATGTCGTTACCGCATCAGGCGACAAACTACTAGGCGGGCCTCAGGCTGGATTGATCCTCGGAAAAAAAGAAATCGTTGATTGCATTGCACGGCATCCACTGGCTAGAGCGATGCGGGTTGACAAAACAACCCTGGCCGGGATCGCCGCGACGCTTCGGCACTACTTGTACAGCGACGCTACAGAACAAATTCCGGTCTGGTGGTGCATAAGCAGGGATGTTGACTGGCTGATTTCGCGAACCACTGCGTGGAAAGAAGATCTTGCTCACCCAGCTATTTCTACTATAGAAACGCAGGCAGTCATTGGCGGCGGATCATTGCCCGGTCGGTCACTTCGTTCCAGTGCGTTGTCCATTGATACGGGTAGCTTTCCAACTGACAAATTGGCGAGACTACTAAGAACTTCAACTCCCAGTGTCTTCCCTCGTGTCGAAGAAAACTCGGTACTCATCGACGGGCGAACGGTGTTGCCCGACCAGGATGAACAGCTGTTGCTAGCAATAAGGAATGTGCTGAAGCAGATGCAATCCGCTAGCTGACTGGTGTGCGCAGATCCTTGAAGTAGGGACTCTTTCCAGGGTTAAAGCGTGCGTTTCGTGATGCTATTTTTGCCAGTTGTTCAAGGCTCGCCCGGATTGCCTGTGGATCGCCTTCAGCTCTCGCATCTTCAAGATCGTGCTGAGCCATCCTCAACCTTGATTCATGACGGTTCTTTGCCAGACGCGTAATTGCCTGCCGAATTTCAATCGCTGCCATTCCCGCCGTCAAATCTGATCTTGCGACACTCTGCGAGGTGATCTCTTCGGCATACTCCTGAAGTTCTAGTGGCAACTCAGCCAACGCGGTTTCCCGGTCTCCCTGGTGAAACAGTATCTCGCTAGAGATCGTTCGATTTCTGGCATCGTAGAGATCGTCCAGATCGATCTCAAATAGAACTCCCTGTCGCACCGCTTGCTGAAGCGGATAAACCAGAATGAGCTCCATGAGTTTCTTCTCCGGGTCAGATGCCTGCGGGCGATCTGAGCCGCCGAGGTTTGTTGGGCTTTCCCGGCGACTGCGGCGCTGAAGCGCGGCATGAACGTCAGTATCCCGGTAGTTCAGAAGCCGGGCTACATGAGCCGCATAGTCTCGTTGAATTACAGGATCTTTGATCTCACGCAATAAAGGGACAGCAACGTCTTGCAACGCGCTTGCCCGTGCGGCGGGAGTGTCTTCTACAGTTCCCAGTCGAATATCGAGTACGTATTCGACGAGCGGAACCGCATTAGTTAATGCGTCATCCCAAGCCTGATGGTCCTGACGGATCAGGTCATCCGGATCCTTACCTGCTTCCAGAATGACAATACGAATCTCGGTGTCGAGAACACGCTCGAATCGCAGCAGGTTGCCTGCATCTACCCCTGTTGCCTGAGTTTCCGCGAAGCTCTCACGCATCGTATCGATAGCCCTCAGCGAGGCGAGTTGGCCAGCTGCATCAGCGTCCAGCGCAAGAAACACACGATCCAGGTACTGGCGGACAGCATCGACCTGACCGGCAGTCAAGGCGGTGCCCATGGAAGCGACAACGTTCGTATACCCGAACTGGTGTGCCGCGATCGCGTCCATGTAGCCTTCAACCACGATAAGTGTTCTTGTTTTTCTGATTTCTGGCAGGGCTTTGTCCAGAGCGTACAGTTCGGCACTCTTGTTAAAGACCGGTGTTTGTGGCGAATTCAAGTATTTTGGCATGGCATCGCCCAAGGCTCGTGCGCCAAACCCGATAATGCTGCCCCGGCGGTTCTGGATCGGGAACATGAGACGATTTCTGAATCTATCGAATGAACGACCTGCGTCGCTGGTGCTTAGCAATCCCGCTTCGATCAATAGCTCTTCGGACGCTCCGGTCCGTTGTTGCAGGTGATTTCTCAGACGATCGAATGAGTCGGGTGCAAATCCTAGCCTGAACCTTTCAGCAGTTGTCCGGTCGATTCCTCTCGTCGTCAGTAGATCCCGTCCTGGTTGACCGATTCTGGTGTCCCACAAAATGCTTGAAAAGAATGCTGCTGCTGACTCTAGCTGGTTGAGCAGGTTGGTGCGGTGACTGTCTTTTTCAGGATTTCGAACTGTCGACCTTGAAAGTTCAATGCCAGCCCGCGATGCAAGTTGTCGCAATGCGTCAGGAAACTCGAGGTGTTCAGATTCCATCAGGAACGTGAAGATGTCGCCGCTTTTCCCGCAGCCAAAGCAATGGAAGTGCTGTGAATCTGGGAACACAACAAAAGATGGAGTTTTTTCGTTGTGAAACGGGCACAAACCTTTGAAGTTTCTGCCGGCCTGCCGAAGCGGCACGCTCGAGCCCACTACCTCGACGATATCCAGTTGATCTTTGATCCGATCAACGACGTCGTTTGCCATAGCTATGCACCCTCCGAAATCCTCACTCTTGAGTTGCGGTGGACGTTTTGAATGTGTCTACTTGACAGTTCGCCAACAAAAAGTGTCATTACCCACAGCGTGGTAGCACCGTTTGTCAATGGCGCTTCCTGTGTTGCTCGATGTAGTGGGCAATATGTAGACATCAGGTAGATCCTTGTTGTGGCTGATCGCTCATGCGGTCATCAGGTTAGTAGCTTCGCCTTGAAGAAGTTGGTTGCTACATCGTTTTCTCGATTACCAGCGGGGGCTGGTGTCCACGGACTTCGATGCCGTAGACACCAGGTAGCGCAACCTGAAAGCATCAATATTTCAGTGTACTTCTAGCCTGCACGCCTTGTACAGGAGACTACATAAGCGTCTCAGTCAAGAGTGTACGTACATATAAACAAATTGTCGACAATCTCGATCAGATCGTAAGCGCCGCCTGAGCAGCTGCCAGTCTTGCCAACGGCACGCGGAACGGTGAACAGGACACATAGTCCAATCCCACGGCGTTGAAAAATCGGACACTCGCCGGGTCGCCGCCATGTTCTCCACAAATTCCGAGTTTGAGATCAGGACGTGTCTGACGTCCTCGTTCCACAGCCAGCTCGATGAGTTGACCGACTCCGCCGGTGTCCAGTGACACAAACGGATCCTGCGGGATGATCTCATGTGTCTGGTAAAACGGCAGGAATCTGCCAGCGTCATCACGGCTGAGACCAAAGGTCATCTGCGTAAGGTCATTGGTACCGAACGAAAAGAACTCTGCTTCCTCTGCGATCTCGTTGGCAAGCACAGCAGCCCTTGGCAGTTCGATCATCGTACCGATACTGTAGGTGAACTCAACACCTGATTCTTCCGCTATCCGTGCGGCAACCTGATCAACAAGTTGCTTCTGAATTCGGAGTTCCCGAACGTCTGACACAAGCGGGATCATGATCTCCAGATTAACGTCGATATCTTCACGCTGGCAGTCGACAGCCGCCAAAAACATGGCAGTTGCCTGCATCTCGGTAATTTCAGGAAAGACGATACCTAACCGGCAACCGCGGTGACCAAGCATTGGATTTGTCTCATGCAATCCGGAGATTTTGGTTTTAACTTCGGAAACAGGTATCTCCATTCGGCGGGCAAGATCGGTTATCTCGTTGTCATCCTGAGGCAAGAACTCATGTAGAGGCGGATCGAGAGTTCGAATAGTTATCGGTTTGCCAGCTAGAACCGAGAAGATCTCGTAGAAGTCGTTGCGTTGATACTGTCCAAGCGGTTCCAGAGCTTTTCTGCGTTCTTCCTGGCTTGTTGAAAGGATCATGGCACGCATGGGCTGCAAGCGGTCTTCACCAAAAAACATATGCTCGGTACGGCAGAGACCAATTCCCTCAGCTCCGAACTCGAGGGCTTTACTGGTTTCCGCCGGAGTGTCGGCATTTGTTCTCACACCGATCGTGCGGTACTTGTCTGCCCATTGAAGGATGACCTGCACATTGCCTTCCAAATCAGGATCAACCATCGGCGCTGATCCGAGAAATACCTGTCCGGTAGCGCCGTCGATAGTAATCTCGTGTCCTTCTTTGAGAATACGTCCGTCGACAACCATCAATCGGTCGTTGTAATCAATCAGAAGTGCGGAACAGCCGGCAACACAGGGTATGCCCATTCCTCGTGCCACGACTGCGGCGTGCGATGTCATGCCTCCTCGGGCGGTCAGGACGCCTTTGGCAGCTACCATTCCGTGGAAGTCATCAGGGGAGGTTTCGGTTCGCACGAGGATGACATCCTCGCCATTTTCGCTCTGGATTTTGGCATCGTCGGCACTGAAGACGATTCGCCCGCTGGCAGCTCCCGGAGAGGCTGGCAGGCCGATCGCTATCTCATCTGGCACAAATGCCGGATCGATAGTCGGGTGAAGAAGCTGATCAAGATGAAACGGGTCGACCCGCATGACAGCGGTTTCCTGATCAATCAGCCCCTCTTCGACCATATCCACCGCGATGTTTATCGCGGCTGCCCCGGTTC
>CAZNYB010000040.1:0-33641 GCA_964577155.1 uncultured Thermomicrobiales bacterium
GTTCGCGCCAATTTCCTTCAAGGGCTGCGTGACCTGGCGGATCGTTACGATGTGATGCTGATCTTCGATGAGATCCAGACCGGTATGGGTATGACCGGCAGCTGGTGGGCATTTCAGCAGCTGGGCGTCGAGCCGGATATCTTCGCCTTCGCGAAAAAAATGCAGACTGGTGGCATCGCCGCGAACCGCCGGGTTGATGAGGTCCAGCGCAACGCCTTTGTTGAAAGCAGTCGCATCAACTCAACCTGGGGTGGTGATCTGACTGATATGGTCCGTGCTACCCAGGTGTTGCGGACGATCGTCAAAGACGATTTGCTGGCGAATGCCCGGGTAATCGGAGAGCTGTTGCTGGCAGGTCTGCGAGAGATGCAGTCCGCAGGCACGATCTCGAACGTTCGGGGACGGGGATTGATGTCCGCCTTTGACCTGCCGGATGAAGAAACCCGTGACCGGGTACGTCAAGCGGCGGTCAATGAGCGGCTGATCGTGCTCGGATGCGGTGAAAAATCGATCCGGCTTCGGCCATTTCTGGACGTCGACACCGCGACGGCTGAGGAGTTCCTTGATCGGACCGAACGGGCGATTGCAAAAGCAGGCTAGGCGGAGTCTGGCTGGGCAGGAACAGAATCTTCAGGTTTCGGCCTGAAGGCGTTCTGATCATTCACTTTTTCGCGAAATCGCGCCCGCATCTCCTCTTCTTTTTCAGCTCGCGCCCTGTCGCCTGCTTCCTGCAAATAGGTCCAGTACTCGTTCCAGGACATTTGCCGGTTCTGCTTCCAGCCGCGCACCGAAGCGGTGAACGGCTGACGATCCTCCGCCGGTTGCTCCATCCTGCGGATCGTCGAAGAAATAGCCGCGCCAATGCCAAGGCCAATAAGCGTTCCGGTAATAGCTTTGAAGAAATTGCGGCCTGCGACACTCATTCCCGCCCCTGTCTATTTCCTGGATCCAACAATTCGTAACAACACTAGCAAGAATCCGAGAACGCCCGCAAACGCTGCGCCAGCAATTGCGGCGCTCGTCGGGGTGAACACTGTGTTGACGTCACCGTCGGCGTTGCCTGAAAAAATGACTACCTTGGAATCTTCAAGCGATGCCTTTTCCGAGAAGAGCGCAACCACCTTGCTACGCGAGATCCGGGCTTCATCTGCAACGACCTGGAGCGCCTGAGAATTTAACAGCACGGTGTTGTCACTGCCAAGTGCCAGGACCCCTGAACGATCCAGTTGCGCGGATTTTGCTTCGATTGACTTCGTCCCGGAGCGTTCCATGACGACCCGATTTGCGGTAATCGTCTCACTTCCGGAACGGTTCATCAGGACGGTTTCCGCATTGATATCCTGCAACTCAGCCCTCACCGTCTCGATCGCTGGCGTTTCCTCACGGCTGGCGGGCTGTTTGTAGGTCGTTTCCCGGATGATATTCTGTTCGTCGTCCATACTTCCTGACTTCTTCCTTACTTTATTACGCCATCCATCATACGGAGGATTGAGTGGCACGGTCAACGGCCAAACACATGTAGACCCGCTGGAGATGACTGCTCGCGGTATCCTTGGTGCCGATTCGCCTGCATGTGACAGGCGGCAACGTGAAAAGGTAACCCCAACATATGGCCAGACCCCGACTGAGAGTCACCCCGCTCGGCGGCATCGGTGAAATCGGAAAAAATATGATGTCGGTCGAGTATCGAGGGGATCTGGTCCTCATCGATTCCGGCACCAAATTTCCCGAAGAAGAGATGCGCGGGATCGATCTCATTATCCCTGATGTAACCTATCTGATTGAAAATTCCCACCGGATCAAAGGCATTCTCCTGACTCACGGGCATGAAGACCACATCGGATCACTGCCCTACGTCTTGCCACAGCTAGAGGAAATCACTCCGATTCCAATCTATGGCTCACCGCTGGCGCTGGCGTTTGTGCGTTCTAAACTGGATGAGGCTGGAATAACGTTCATGGCCCAGTTCATGAACATCGAACCAGCTGTCATCTATCAAATTGGTAATCATCTTCAGGTCGAGTTCATTCCGGTGACACACTCGATTCCCGGCGCAATGGCTATCTCCATCGAGTCGCCGGTCGGCCGGATCGTCCACACCGGCGACTTTAAGTTTGATCCGACACCGCCGCTTGGCCCGCCAACGGACGAAGACCGCTTGCGGGAGATGGGGCGCGACGGAACCCTCGCCCTCTTCTCCGATGCGACGAGAATCGAGCGGTCCGGTTCAACTCCGAGTGAGTCAACCGTCAGCGAAACACTGGACAGAGTCATTGGGGATGCTCCAGGCCGGGTCATTCTGACCTCGTTCGCGTCGAATATCCTTCGACTTGAACAGTCCATCGAAGTAGCCGCACGGTATGGACGCAAAGTAGCGGTGATTGGTCGTAGCATGGAGCAGTCCGTTCAGATTGCCCAGGACCTCGGCTACATCCAGCCACCGCATGGAACCATTCTGCCGGTTGATGATGTTATCCGGCTGCCACCGGATCAGATTATGGTGCTCACGACCGGTTCACAGGGAGAGGCTTCAGCCGCGCTCTCACGCATCGCCAGTGGGGATCACCCGAAATTGCAGATCATCGACGGGGATACGGTGATCCTTGCCGCTGCTCCAGTTCCCGGCAATGAAGAGACGGTTTCGCAGACGATCAACAGCCTCTTTCGAGAGGGCGCGAACGTTGTCTACGCCGCTATCGAACCGAGCATTCACGTCTCCGGTCACGCCGCCTACGACGAACTCCTGCACATGATCGATCTGCTACAGCCCAAATTCGTTGTTCCGATTCACGGAGAGTACCGGCACCTGCAGCTCTACCGCCAGATGGCGCTTGAAGCCGGTATCCCTGATGATCAGATCATCATTCCGGAATCTGGCGTGCCGATCTCGATGAGCCGGGGAACCTGGCGCAAAGAACCGGCTGTCAAACACGGCGCGGTACTGGTGGACGCCATGGGGTATGACCGCTACAGCAATGTTGTATTGAGACCGGAAGGTTCGCTGGCAACAGCGCAGGTAGTCATTGCGACACTGGCGGTTGATCTCGACGACGGGTTATTGATCGCCGGGCCTGAACTGACCGGCAAGGGCTTTGACGACTACGACAGCCAGCAACTCATTCAGGGAGCTGAGGATGATCTGAGGCGGTTTCTCGAACGGCGCATTCACCGCGGCAACATGTCATACGGCTACCTGGTTGGTCAGATGAAGAACAACATCGCGCGCTATATGTACAAAGAAGCCAAGCTCCGGCCGATGATCCTGCCGGTCGTGACCGAGTTCTAACCATCGTTCAGGTTCTTCTCACGAATCAGAAGAATTGGCACATCACTGGTTCTGATCACGCTTTCGGCAACCGAACCAACGAAGACCTGTTTGATGGCGCGGTGACCGTGCGTGCCCATAACGATAAGATCAGCCGACCACTCTTTCGCATAATCGGTCAACGCTTCACCAATGGACCGTTTCGCATCAGTTCGAATGGCGCGTGTTTCGATTTCTAGCCCCTGATCCGCGGCTAGCCTGGCTGCCTGGCTAAGGACCAGCGTGGCGGAGTGATCCCAGTCCTCTTCAAGCGTCTCAGCATCCTGCTGGCTTACCTGGAATGGGATGAAGTCCTCGATGACAAAGACTGCCTGGACCAGCGCGCCAGTCTCTTTTACCAGCCTGAGCGCTTCACGCAATCCGTGCTCGGAGGTGGTACTGCCATCGACTGCGACAATAACCCGCTTGTACACGATACGCTCCTTTTTGCGATTCTTCGGGATGAGAAACAGTAAAAAGCCGGTGGCTTGTCACCACCGGCTTTCAATCAATCGAATTAGTCTCCCATTTGCGGTTCTGGCTCCAGATCAAGCGGGGCCGCCGAGCTCTCTCGTAGATCTGGCAACCAACCAAGCCAGTTCGGAAAGAACCAGTTGCGTTTGCCGAGTATGGCCATCGTTGATGGAACGAGTATCGTTCGAACGATGGTAGCGTCGATCAGGACCGCGACGGCGAGGCCGAAGCCCATCTGCTGCAGCCCGACCAGCCGACCGGCTGCGAAGCCCGCAAACACCGCCACCATGATAACCGCCGCACCGGTGATGATCTTGCCAGTGGTTCTCAGACCGTGGGCAACCGATTCTCTGTTGTTGCCGGTCTGGTCATAGTGCTCACGAATACGGCTGAGAATAAAGACCTGGTAGTCCATCGACAGACCGAACAGGATCGTAAACAGGAAGATCGGCAACCAGACTTCAATCGTTGACACCTGCTCGAAGCCAAAGAGACTCGCGCCGTACCCCTTCTGGAAAACCAGAACCAGGATGCCGTAAGCCGCGCCAACAGATAGCAGATTCATGATGATCGCCGTGGCCGGCACAACCAGTGACCGGAAGGCCAGCGTCAGCAGTATGAAGCTCAACCCCAGCACAAACAGGAATACATACGGCGTAACCGTTTCAACAGCGTCAAAGAAGTCCTGGTTGCCAGCCGTCGCGCCAGTTACAAAGACGTCGTCGCTGGCTGAACCAAAGGCCGCCGGAATCTGCTCGTCCCGCAAGATCGCCAGGGCGTCGTAGGCAGCCGGGGAGTTGGAGTCGTGATCCAGAAATGCCTCGATTAGCGCGAGATCCTGTGATTCATTCCATGCGACCGGGTTCACCTGGTCGTAGGCGGGATCAGACTCAAGCTCGGCGGTCAGGGCGGCGATGCCGCTGGTAATGGCCTCGTCATTTGCCGAACCATCGACAACGATCTCGACCGGTTCTATCAATCCAGCAGTGAACTTCTCGCCGAGGATATCGAATGCTGTTTTCGCATCGCTTTCCGGGAACGTTTCAACGCCGGCAAAGCCTGTGTTCATTGAGAAGAACGGCAACGCCAGGGCGACCAGCAATCCAGCCGCCAGGACCATGCTGACGATCGGTCGCGCCATTACCACCCGGGTGATGCGCCCCCAGAAACCGCGATACATCGACTCGCCTGCCGGATCTGCATGAACATCGACGATTTCAGTCGGGTAGTTCCGCTTGCGAGGCCATTCGATCTTGTCGCCGAGCAAACCCAGCATGGCCGGCACTAGCGTCAGTGTTGCCGCGACAGCCGAGATAACAACCAGCACCGCGCCAGCGCCAAGACTGCGGAATATATCCACCGGCACAAAGAACATGCCGATCAATGCCAGGACGACCGCGCCAGCTGAAAAGACAACTGCGCGTGTTGCCGTCGCGCCGGCAATCGTGATGGCACTCTCTTTTGGCACACCGCGCCGCCGCTCTTCACGGTAGCGTTCGATGATGAAGAGAGAGTAGTCGATGCCGACGGCCAGTCCAAGCATGGTAATGATGTTCTGGACAAAGAACGAGAGTTCGAACGCCCGGCCCAGAATAGACGTCAATCCGGTGGCCACGATAATCGATACCACCGCCAGGACAATCGGCAGACCGGCTGCCACCAGCGCTCCGAAGACGATGATCAGAATGACCAGGGCAACGACAATGCCAACTGCTTCGCCTTTCAGGAGATCTTCCTCAGCCATCCGGCTGAATGTCTCGCTGACACTTGCTTCACCGACGGTCAACACCAGGGTATCGGCGTTGTTGTGTTCCGCAAGCACGTCGAGAACGTGCTCGATGTTTCCTTCTGCTTCATCGAGATCGCCGACCATCGTTAGTGGAATCAACGTGGTCTGCCGATCTTCTGAAACTAGATGATCATTTTCAGTCTCATAATAGTTCGTGACCGTTTGGACACTGCCGTCCAGGGCGGCGAGTTCAGCGGTCAGCTCTTCTACCGCTTGTTGAAATTCGGGATCGTCAACTGTGTAGACGTCCGACTGGTAGATGATCGTTTCAGTCATCGGTTCCTGACCGCGGAACTGATCTTCGAGTAACTGCTCGCCGACAACTGATTCAGGCTCTGTCGTCAAACTTGCTGATGTCGTGAGCACATCCGCGATGGAGCTAGCGGCAAACCCCGCCAGCAACAGGATGATGACCCAGACACCTATCGTTCGCCAGGGATGACGCGAGCAGATGCGCGCCAACCCGGAAGTCGAAAATACTGATTTCACTCCAACTTGTCCTTTCGTCGGACAAAAACGCAACTCAACCTCGAGTTACCTCGCCTAACTCCGGCGGGCAAGAGACACCCGCGCACCTTCCAGAATGCACCGTGGAACCACCTCAGGTCAATCAACCGAAGTTGGATTTTAATGGTTGATTCCGAAATAAACCCTGGCTACTGAATGAGGAAATGGTTGAGTGTACGTGCATCCAGGAGGTCGGCAATTGACGCGGTAACCGCCAACCCGTAGCGATCACCAATGCCACCGGCAAAATCGTGCATCGATATGTCAATGCGGTGGCTAGTTGCAGTAGCTGTATGCTGGTCCGGCCAGTATTCAACAGCGCGAACCTTGGAGCGTTCGCCGCGAAAGAGACTGGCGCTGTCAACCAACGAAACAAATACCAGGGATTCAAGCTCTACCGGGTGCAACCGATAACAGCCTGGATCGAGATCTGAACGGACCGCATATACCTCGTTGATTTCCCGGTCAACAACCCCTTCACCTCGATAGACACCGGAACGCCGGCCTAGAAATGTCAACTCCGACGACTCTACCGACAATCCCAGTTCTTCCTCAGCTTCGCGTACCGTCTCAGCAATATCTTCACCGGCCCGGATGTGCCCACCAACGGCAACGTCCAGCGCACCTGGCGAGGTGTCCTTCGTTGGCGACCGGCGTTGAAACAGCACAAACGGCTGTCCATCGTCACCGATGCCGTACACCCAGATATGCAACGAACGATGCCAGTCGCCGTCCCGATGAATCAGGCCACGTGGTTTTTCAACACCAGTTGGGTTGCCAGCTTCATCGACGACATCGAACAGTTCGTCCTGTGGATCGGTGGTGGAAATGCGAGCCACTAGAGCTGTGCCAGTTCGCGCGCTAGCGCAGCGTAGCCATCGGCAGCCTGATAGAGCTGCCTGATCTCCACCGACTCATCGACGGTATGGGCTTCAGATTCCGCTCCAGGTCCAAAGCCGATAGTCGGGATGCCCCGCCGCCCGCCAGATTCACTGCCGTTCGTGCAAAATGCGTAGTGGGTCAGTTCTGCATCGATATCTTCTTTCCGGAGCGCCGACAGTCCACGTTCGACGATCGGGGCATCATCCGTCAACGTCCAGGCTGGTGCATCGTTCGGAGCTTCAATCGCGACGCCGGTCCAGGAGGTGAACCGGTCAATAGCGATGCTGGCGCTGGCATCGACTCCAAGCTGATCGAGTTCCAACTGGATCGTAGCCAGCACGTCCTGCGCCGTCTCGCCAGTCAGTAACCGCCGGTCGAAGGTCGCCAGGCAGCTTTCGGGAATGACCGACAACCCGGGATAGGGCGATGAGAGAATATCGGTAACTTCGAGCACCGCCGATCCCAACAACGGATCCCAGGGCATCTCCATACTAGAAAGCGCGGTCACAACCCGGGCTATCGACTTAACGGCGTTCACCCCGAGCTGCGGTGTCGATGAGTGGGCGGAGACACCACGGGTTTCGACGAGAATTTCAACCCGGCCGCGTTGTGCCCTGGCCAGATGCAGGTTCGTCGCTTCGCCGATGACGACCGCTTTGGCCGGGTAGCGGTCCAGCACCGTGCCCAGCGCATACCCTTCGACCAGTTCTTCAGCAATACTCGCCGAGACGACAACATTGCAAGCTGGCGGATCCTTCAGCAACTGGGTGATGCCAACGATCATCGCTGCGATCGCGCCTTTCATATCGGCTGTTCCGCGCCCGTACAGCCGGCCGTCTCGCTCTGTGGCAACGAACGGGTTGCTCGTCCAGTCGCCCGCATTGCCGGCGCCGACCGTATCGAGATGCCCGTCAAAGACGACACAGCCCGGCCCAATGCCGGGAACGACGCCAGTCACATTGCCAAGCTCATCAATGCCGACATCCTTGTAGCCCATCTCGACCATCGCTCGCCGGACCACCTCCGCCGCCTTGGCCTCGCCCACCCCGGCATGGCTTGGAGCCGCCACCAGTTCACTGACTAGTGTCAAGACTTCGTTCACAGTTCGCCTCTCCTAGCCCACAACGTCATCACCGCCAGGGATCATACACTTAGCAATCTCGACTTCGTAACGATTGTTGGCTAACCACAAAAAATACGTTAGGACCGTAGTTCGCCAAACGATTTCTAAACACATTTTCCATGGAATTCCGTAACCGTCAGAGTTTATTAGAACTTGCCAAATGACCAAAGTCATTCTATGATTAGAGACTAATTTGGGTGACACAATACTAAGATTCTCTTTCCTAGAGAACTGCAGTGTCTGAACCTATATGTTGTGGAACAAATTCTCGGAGGGAAATCCGATGAAACGTCTGCTTTTGGTCGTCTCTGTCATACTTCCACTCCTTGCCGTCTGGATCGTCCAGGCAGACGCGCCGGCAACGCCACAATTCGACCGCACCTGGGCCCGCACCGATAAACCGATCGCCGATGGCGTTGTCAGCCGATCCTGGAACTGGGCGCCGGACGCCTTCACTGGTCCTATCCAGGAACCCTACGCCGAAGCGCCAGGCGGCCAACGCGCTGTCCAGTACTTTGACAAAGCCCGCATGGAGGACAACACCTGGCGCACTATTGATGTACCCTGGGATGTCACCACGGGACTACTGGCGATGGAAATGATCACTGGCCGCGTGCAGATCGGCGACGCTCAGCACGAGCAACATGAACCGTCGACCGTTCCCATCGCTGGTGACACCAACACATCCGCGATCGTGCCCCGCTACGGAGATCTCGACTCGAAGACGGCTGCGGCGTCCTTCCTCAATGCTGAACCTCATCCCGAAGGCGAGGTCATCACTGCTGAGTTCACCTGGTTTGGTGGCAGCCCAGGCACACCGCGTGTTTGGGGCTGGGCCGACGATCAACAATACGCCGACTACGGCGTGATTGCCACCGGGTACGTACCGCAAACCAACCACCGGATTGCCGAACCATTCTGGAGGTTCATGAACGCCACCGGTCCAGTCTATGAGAATGGTCAGTTCGTCGAAGGCAATCTCTTTCAAAACCCCTTCTTTGCAACCGGATACCCGGTCACGGAAGCCTACTGGTGGCGGTTCCCAGTTGGCGGTGAAGAGAAAGATGTGTTGATGCAATGCTTTGAGCGCCGCTGCCTTACCTACACCCCTTCCAACGCGCCAGAGTGGCAAGTCGAGATGGGCAACATCGGCCGCCATTATTATGCGTGGAAAACCAATGGCAGCCCACCAGCGCCAGCACCAACGGCAACAGTCCCAAGCGCGCCAACCGCAACCTCACCAGACACTGGAGGCGCGGCATTTGGCAATGGCATTTGGCTGGTCGGCACGGACATTCAGCCGGGCATCTATCGAAATGACAACAGCACGGAACTATGCTACTGGGCTCGTTTGAGCGGTCTGGGAGGAACGCTCGACGACATCATTGCCAATGAACTTTCAAGGACCCGTGAATTGGTTGAGATCAAACAGAGCGATTATGCCTTCGAGTCGGATGACTGCGGCAACTGGTCATCTGATCTTTCACCAATCACTGGAAGCCCAACAGCCGGATTCGGCGATGGGAAGTTCTTCGTTGGGACGGAGGTGGCCTCTGGTATATGGCGCAATTCCGACTCCTCCGACGACTGCTATTGGGAACGCCTAAGCGGCTTTGGCGGCACTCTAAACGAAATCAACGCAAACTCATTCAGTGATGTCTCGCAGGTTGTTGAGATATCCGCATCAGATCTAGGATTTACATCCCGTCGATGTGGAACGTGGACCTACAATCCCGGTCCGGTAACATCAAGCTTGACGGCTGACATTGAAGGAGGCACCTACATTGTGGCGCTGGATATTCAAGCCGGCATATGGGAAACCGACCAGTCTCCCGAAGGATGCTACTGGGAGCGGCGAAGTGGCTTTAGCGGCACACTTGATGACGTTATCGACAATGAATTCGTCAGCGACGACGAGGCATCCAGCTTGCCACAACGGGTTCGCGTGTCGCCTAGTGATGCTGGCTTCTACACAAACAATGATTGTGGAACCTGGCACTTCGCTGGACCCTAGATTCCCTCTTTTGACTCGGATGACCTTGACAATTATGACCGGACTAAAACGGTCGATTAAGGATTCCCTCGCGTTTACGGTGACTGCTACACTACGGTCAAACGATGTATGGCGAAGGAGCACCAGATGGCGACAACCCCGATAACGATTGACTTCACCGACCCGGCAATCCAGGCCAATCCCTACCCGACCTACGAAGAGCTGCGCCGAGAACGACCGGTCTTCTGGAACGGCAACGCCTGGCTGGTAGCGAAGTACGACGATGTGGTTAGCATTCTGACCGACGACCGCATGTCATCCCAGCGCGTGGATGCGACATTCTCGGTCCTGCCACCTGAGATTCAGCAGGAACTCGCGCCGCTCCGCCACATTCTCGGCGAGCGGATGTTGCTCAGCGACCCGCCAAAACACACCCGGTTGAGGAAGCTGGTGATGCAGGCATTCTCAGCGAAAGCCGCTCAGGGACGCCGTGACCGGATCGAGACCTTCGCCAACATGTTCATCGACAAGGTGATCGAGCAAGGCGAAATGGATGTCATGGCCGACTATGCCAATCGCATTCCGGGTTACACGGTCGCCGACGTGCTTGGCGTGCCTAACGACAACCAGGCTCAATTCGCCGCCTGGGCCGAGGATCAGGTCCGGGTCTACGATCGTCCAGGTACCCATGGAGATCGGGTAGCCGTCATGCGCAAGGGTCAGGAGAGCATGCTGGCGATGAAAGCCTACGTCGACGAGATCATCGCCGAGCGGCGGCTCAACCCGCAGGATGATCTGATCACCGAGCTGGTGCAGGCTGAAGAAGACGGCGACCGGCTGACCAACGACGAGATGGTCGCCATGATCGTCGCCGTACTGGTCGGCGGCAACAATTCGACGGCCCACCTGATCGGGAACGCCACGCTGACCCTGCTGCGCTTTCCGGACGTTCGACAACAACTGCTGGATGATCCCGCCCTCATTCGCCCGATCATTGAAGAGGTCATGCGCTGGGAGAGCCCGGTCCAGGCAACCAGCCGGGTGGTCAAGGAGGACATGGAGTTCTCAGGCCATCAGTTCAGCCAGGGCGACAATGTCAGCATTCTGGTTGCTTCGGCCAATCGCGACGAGGAGAAGTTCGATCACGCGGATAGCTTTGATTTCACCCGCAGACCGAACCGGCATCTGACGTTCATCGTCGGTCCGCACTACTGCCTCGGGTCGGCGCTGGCACGCAATATCGCTCAGGTGTCGGTGCTGACGTTGTTTGAACGGTGCAAGAATATGCAGCTGGCGACGGACCGGCTGGAATGGAGCCCTACATTCTCCTTCCGCCACCTTGAGCGCCTGCCGGTGACCTTCAACCCACATATCAACCGGCGATGACCTGCGCGTTCAGCCCTGTCAAACACCCCAGATAGCGACGATCAACAGCGGGGTGGCGAAGGCCAGGATGATGTTCAGTGGTCCGCCGGCGCGGAGATAGTCGGAGAATCGGTACCCACCAGGGCCGAGGACCATGGTATTGGTCTGGTATCCCATCGGTGTGATAAAGCTCGTCGAGGCGGCAAACATGATCGCCAGGATAACCGCCTTCGGGTCGATATCCAGAGATACCGCAGAGGCAATTCCGACCGGCACCATGAGCACCACCGCGCCGTTGTTCGATATCACCGAGGTGAGTATCGATGTTGCCACGTAGAAGATGAACAGTGTTCCAACCGCTGGCAAACTCCCGGCTACACTATCCGCAAAGTCGGCGAGATAGTCGGCAGCGCCGGTGTTCTGCAGCATGATGCCAAGTGGGATCATGCCAGCCAGCAAGAGGATGACATCCCACCGGATGGCATTACGGAATTCGGTCACTGTCAGACAACCAGTCACCACCATCAGCACGCTTCCGATAACGACGGCAATGAGAATCGAATAACCGAATGCCGCCGCGACAACGACGCCAACGAGGATCGCAACCGCGATTGGGATCTTTTCCGGGCGGTACTCGGGGAGCGCCGCGCCTTCTGTCACGATGAAGCCAGGGTCCCGACGGAGTTGCTCGAACGCCGTTGACGTCCCTTCCAGCAACAGGGTATCCCCGAATTCCAAACGGATATCGCCGAAGTTTCGGCGAATCAGTTCGCTTCCTTTCTTGATCGCAATTACCGTCGCCCGGTACCGGTTGCGGAAATTTGTCGAAAGCAGCGATCCACCGATCAGATCGGAATCCGGGCCGATAACAACATCGAGCACTTCCAAATCAAACTCTTCCAGCACGATGAGCGTCGGCTCTTCTCGTAGACGGTCAAAGGCCTGTTGCTCGCCTTCAACGACCAAGATATCCCCGGCATCAAATACGACATCTCGCAGCCCTTCTCGAATGAGTTCCCCGCGTTGCCGGATCGCAATGATCGTCGCTTGAAACCGGTTCCGGAAGTTTGTTGAGACGACAGTACCGCCGATAATATCCGAATCTGGCGCCACCACGACTTCAAGCACAGTGATGTCCACCTGCTCGCTGAGCAATGGCTCCTCTTCACCCACCCGTGCTGGCAGCAGTCGGGAAACGACGAATACGAGGTAGATCAGGCCGACAGCGAAGATGCCTAAACCGATTGTGGAGAACTCGAACATGGAGAATGCCCCGTAACCGGCTTCGTCCGAGAGGGTGCTCGCCAGAATATTCGTCGATGTGCCGATGAGCGTCACCACCCCGGCCAGCTGTGACGCGTAGGAAAGCGGAATCAGCAGTTTTGACGGCGCGCGCTTCACCGCTGTGGCCATGCGAATAACGGCCGGAATCATGATGGCGACGGCTGCCGTGTTGTTGATGAACGCCGAGAGTGGGCCGGCAATACCGCAGATCGTGAGTAGTTGACGGTGTTCGCTCTGGCCACCCCAGTTGATCATCCGCTGAGCCAGAATGTTCACAAGCCCGGTATGCTGGACTGCGGCGCTGAGGACAAAAACAAAAACGACGGTAATCGTTGCCGGATTGCTGAATCCTGAGATGGCCTCCTGTGGGCTCACATCGAGAATCGGACCCAGGGCAAGAATCGTTCCCATGGTGATGATGGCGACGAAGTCAGCCGAAAACCAGTCCAACAAAAATAGCGCGAGCGCGAAAAACAGGATACCGAACGCGAGGGCAATTTCGAATGTCATCGAAACCAAACCTCATTCCATCTGGCCCCAGAAAGCATGGATCGGAAAGAAGCGGGATGCCCGAACTTCCTACGACCGACATAATGACATTATTGCCATATTTGTCTTTACGCGAAGAAGAGACACCCGGAGAGAACGAAACGATTTTGGACCTTCTGATTGTATACCAAGCCTCTGAACCTGGTGTCCGATGCGATCGTTCGGTTTCTCGATCTCATCGCGGTGGCTGACTATTCAGGCACTGTTAGGTAGATCGGGCTACTCCAGGCCAGCTCGCCATCGGTCTGGGTTACCCAGATCCAGTAGGGGTTGACGCCTTCCACCGGCGATTCGTCACGCCAGCTGAACGAAGCGTCAAATGGCGCTGGATCGTGCGATAACCTGCGGGCAGTGAATTGCTGTTCCAGGAGCGATCCATCCTGAATGATTGGTTGTCCGGTGAGATCGCCGAGCCTGAAACTCAGGTTCATCGCCGTCGTGCGGACATCCAGCCGCGTCCGTTCATCGCCGTCGATGTCGAGGATCACGCCGTCCCAGTCACCGACCGTCCAGCTTCGCCAGCTGACCCGGCTCGGATCAATCGAGATCACTCCTCCATCTGGATTGTCGATGGCGTAGTTTTCGGCATGCGTCACCACCCCATCCCAGACATACACGTCGCCATCCCAGCAGAGCGCGCGGCTGCGTCCGAAATTTCTCGCCCCGCGCCAGGCCAGCCGGACACGCCACGGCTCGTCCATCTTCGGTTCCGGCAGACCGGACCAGACGTGGATGTTCTCCAGTCCACGCCGCAGTTCGATACGTTCCAGACCGGCTGTGCCATGAACGTTGACTTGAATCTCCGGGGCCGCTGACGCGATGTTCTCCGCGCCAACGAGGTGTCCATCCACTGAAACGTCAACCAGAATTCGCGGTCCGCTCGTCCCGTAGAGCCGTCTCGATTTCAGGACGTCCCAGAGGGCGTCTCGGGTCAACTCCGGCGCGATGAAGCCGGTCAGGCCACCGGAGACGCCATGGTGTGCCAGCGTCGGCGAACTCCAACCCGGCCGGGCGCTGTGGTCGTCCGAACCGCCGCTGAACCCAACTTTGTAGCCGCGTTCGATGGCCTGCCGGGCGAACCACTCGAATCGGCCCCACTGCGACGCGATCTCGATGACTGGCTCGAGCGATGGTTCGTGCCAGCGGATATCGGCATGGCGACCGCCGATGTGCGGAATGAGCAGCATATCTTCCCGGCCACGGTTGGCGTCGTAGAGCCGGGTAATCGGGTAACAGTCGGTCTCGATGTCGCTAGTGTCTTCGACCTCAGCGTGCGACGAACGCTGGATCGGGCTGCGGTCCTTGTAGTAGACATTGTGATCACCGCCAGCCGGAGTGTTCCCCGACCACTCATAACCGTGTAACGTCACGAAGCGGCCAGGTTCATAGAACTCATCGACCTGCTCTTGCAAGAAGGACCACAGTTCCGGCGTGATCTGAAAGTCGTTGCCCTGGTGCCCGCAAGCATCGATAGCAGCCACGTCCCGCGCATAGGTGAAATATCCCGGCACCGTCCCGGTTCCGACTGTCTCCCTCGTCTGACCGTGCAAATCGGCCCAGTAGGTCCGTTGTGCGGGAGCGGCGCTGTGGAGCCGGATCGGGTTGCTCGTCGCTTGCCAGCCAGTAGCGACATCCGATACGGCGACACGGAGCAGGTCATCTCCGTCCAATTCGACACCTTCAAACCTGCGCACACCGGCATCCGCCGAAGTAAATGTGTAGTCATCAAGCTCGACGCCGCTGAACGACACCGTTCCCCGGTAGCCAGGGTCGGGATTGCCCCATCTGTCCAGCGCCCGAACCTGCAACCAGGTCTGCTCGCCTTTTACAGCGTCACTCGGCGCGACGCAGTAGAGCCGTACCGCCTGTGCTCCGATGATTTGCAGATCGAAGTCCGCCACCCGTTCATAGATATTCGTCGCGATCGGATCTGCGTCAAACTGGAAGGTGAACGGATCCTCCGGGTGCGTTTGCGCGCGCATGCCCGGTCCGCCATACCGCCGGTCTCCGAGGACAATCACAATCTCGTCGCCTGGCGCGGCCGCGACATCGCCGACCTGCACTTTGAGCACCCGGGACCATGGCCGGACACCAGAGCCTTCATACCAGGCGAACAGTTTGGAGTGCCCGGAAGTGCGAAGCGTCACATAATTCTCCGCCAGCGGGTTGTCGAATTGCGGGTTTGGCCAGTCGCTTACGCTCCGCCAGACCAACCGGAGTCTGCCGCCTTCATCGAGACCGGCGACCCCGACGGTATAATGAATTGTCCAGGTACCGTAGCTGCCGGCTAGAATCGGACCGTCCGGGGAAATCGTCGCCGTTCCCAACCACTCCTCAGGCGTATACCAGACCATAGCTCCCCCTATCGCAAGCGCATTTCAATTGACACAGGGTATCGCAGAATCGTCGACAATGGAGACGAATAGCCACGATGAATAGCAAGAATGGCAAAGAGGAAGAGCTTTTAATTAGCTTTGACGATCGAGCGGAGCCAATAAGACTCTGGCAGGATGACGACGAAGACATTACACCCGGCGCTCATGCCGGAGAAGCCTACACTGAGGTTGACCCGCTGGTCGACAAGTACCTCAGCAACCCTTACGATCCGGTGCTTGGCGCGATGATGCTGGGCCGGGCGACTGGTGAAGCCATCAAAAAGACGCCGCGTTCCGGCTGGATGCGAACGTTGACCTGGTTTCTTGCCATCGCCCTCCTGATCGAAGGATTCTACGGAATTCTCTACATCCTTGATCTCGCTCCGGCGGTGCTCAACGCCGAAAACGGTCCCTCATTCCCCTTCAGCGCCATCGCCCTTTCAGGTCCGTTTCTGGCAGCCGGGTTGTTGCTGCTCTGGCGGCTGATTCGAAGGTAGTCTGGCTCGACAATCCAGGTTGTTTGCCATGCTACAATTCGGGTTGCTATGTTGCTCGGCGCTGACGGAAACGAGTAGGCTGGCAAACACCGAAAAGCGAGTCCGGAATGGTGGAAGCCGGACAGGTAGTCGCCGGTTGAATATCCTTCCTGAGCCGCTGGCTGAACGGGAGACCCATTAAGCCAGCCGGGACTGCCGCCCGTTATCAATGGCATCGGCATTGACTGAGCAGTCGGTCGTGCTGGATAAGATGGTCCGCTGTTGCGGGCAATAGAGGTGGTACCGCGAGAGTTTCTCGTCCTCAATGAGGGCGAGATTTTTGTTTTCGTTCGTATTTTTGACTGCTTCCTCTTTAAGGGCGAATTTTGTGTCGCCCGCACTTTCAACAATGTATAACCGGGTGAGTACCAGGTTCGCCCCTAGCAGGTCATGAGGTTAGATCACGTAATGGCAACGACAGAACAGAAACCAACCTTTAAATCGGTGGAATCGCGAGTAGATTTCCCGGCCAACGAACGGAAACGGCTGGCCTGGTGGTATGCATCCGGCGTCGTCGATGAGTATCTCCACAAGAACGACGATTCCGAGAAACGGTACTCCTTCCTGGATGGCCCGATCACAGCAAACAATCCGATGGGCGTTCACCACGCCTGGGGCCGCACCTACAAGGATGTTTACCAGCGCTATCACGCGATGCTGGGCGAAAAGCAGCGTTTCCAGAACGGATTCGATTGCCAGGGACTCTGGGTCGAAGTCGAGGTCGAGCGCGAGCTGGAGATGACGTCAAAGCTTGAAATAGAAGAGATGGGCATCGACAGATTCGTCGAACTCTGTAAAGAGCGAGTCTACAAGTACGCTCTGGTTCAGACCGAGCAGACCAAACGGCTCGGTAATTTCATGGACTGGGACAACTCCTACTACACGATGTCGGACGTCAACAACTACACCATCTGGGGCTATCTGAAGACCTGCCATGAGAGTGGGCTGATCTATAAAGGCGACGATAGCATGCCCTGGTGCCCGCGCTGTGGAACCGGCCTCTCCGAGATGGAGATCGGCGAGGGCTACAAAGATCGCACCCACCGGTCCCTCTTCGCCCTCCTGCCGCTGGACGATGAAGATGCCGCGCTGCTGGTCTGGACGACGACGCCGTGGACCCTGCCAGCCAACGTTGCTGCCGCCGTCCACCCGGATCTTGTATACGTCAAAGTCGAACAGCACGGGCACATCTTCTACATCGCCGAAGAGGCCATCTCGCATGCATTGCGTGGCGACTACATCGAACTTGGGAAAGTGAAAGGCGAAGCGCTGGTCGGCAGAACCTACCGCGGACTCTACGACGAACTGCCGGCCAACGCCGGAGTCCAACACCGGGTTATCGCCTGGAACGATGTCGTCGCCGATGAAGGTTCCGGCATCGTCCACATCGCTCCCGGCGCTGGCCGCGAGGACTACAACCTCTCCAAGGAGCTTGACTTGCGGGTGATCAGCCCGATCGACGAGCTGGGCTACTTCGTCGACGGCTTTGGCTTCCTGACCGGAATGTACGCCCACGATGTCGCCAAGCCGATCATCGACGATGTGCGCGAGAAGGGGTTGCTGCTCTACGACCACGATTACACCCACCGCTATGCCACCTGCTGGCGCTGCGGAACCGACGTCGTTTTCCGGGTCGTGGATGAGTGGTATATCGCGATGGACCCCTTGCGGGAGCGACTGGAAGAGATCACGAAAGATATTCGCTGGATCCCTGCATTCGGGCTGGATCGTGAGCTGGACTGGCTCCGCAATATGGATGACTGGATGATCTCGAAAAAACGCTACTGGGGCCTGGCTCTGCCGATCTACGAGTGCCACTCGTGCGGGAACTTCGAGATTATCGGTTCAAAAGAAGAGTTGCGAGAACGCGCCGTAGCCGGATGGGATGAGTTCCAAGGTCACTCGCCGCACCGTCCCTGGGTCGACGCTGTCAAAATCGCCTGCTCATCCTGCGGCGAGACGGTGTCGAGAATCAAAGAGGTCGGCAACCCCTGGCTGGATGCCGGAGCTGTGCCATTTAGCACGATGTACTACACCGAAGATCGCGAGAAGTGGCGTCGATGGTTCCCGGCCGACTTCATTACCGAATCATTTCCCGGCCAGTTCCGGAACTGGTTCTACTCAATGCTGGCCCAGAGCGTCGTTCTGGCCGATGAAGCCCCGTACCTGACCTGCCTTGGCTATGCGCTGCTGCGGGATGAGCACGGCCGGGAGATGCACAAGAGCTGGGGGAACGCGATTCCCTTTGATGAGGCGGCCGACCGGATGGGTTCCGACGTGATGCGCTGGTTCTACTGCCGGGCGAACCCGTTCGTCAACATGAACTTCGGCTACGGTCTCGGCGACGAGGTCCGGCGGCAAATTATCATTCCGCTCTGGAACTCGTATGCCTTTTTTGCCAACTACGCGGCGCTGGATCAGTTTAATCCGCTCGATCCCACCACGCAGGTGCCGCTCGAAGAACGCACCTTGCTCGATCGCTGGATCATCTCTCGTCTTCAAGGACTGATTGATGAGGTGAAAGCGGGACTAGACGACTACGATGTTGCCCGTTCGGTGCGGGCGTTGGAACACTTCGCGATCGACGAACTCTCCAACTGGTATATCCGTCGCAATCGTCGAAGATTCTGGAAAACGGAAGCCGATAGGGATAAAGCAGCCGCCTACCAGACTCTCTACGAGGTGCTGACCAACCTGACTGCGCTCATGGCTCCGATCGTCCCGTTCATGACCGAAGAGATGTATGAGAATCTGGTGCTCTCGGTTGATCCAGACGCGCCACGGTCGATCCACCTGACCGATTTTCCGGTTTCCGACCCAGCCAGAGTTGACGCGGAACTCGACCGGGAGATGTCCGATCTGCTGAGAGTGACAAACCTTGGCCGTGCTGCCCGCAACAAAGCCAGCGTCAAGGTTCGCCAGCCACTGCCGACGCTCTACATCTGGGCGAGGGATGCCAGCGTTATCAGATCAATAGACCGACTTCAGGATCTGCTGCTGGATGAGCTGAATGTAAAAGCGATCGAGGAGATTCAGACACCGGACGAGTACGCGACCTACCAGCTTAAACCGAACTTCGCCCTGCTGGGACCAAAATACGGTCAGGATATGAACCTCGTCCGCAACCTGATACTCAGCGCCAGTCCAGCCGGTGTGGCGGCTAATCTGCGCAACGGATCGCCGGTCACATTCAGTGAGAACGGGCGCGAGTTCACGTTGTCCGCTGAAGAGATTCTGGTCGACGTTCGAGAGAAAGAGGGTTTCAACGTCGCCGAAGATGGCGATATCCTGGTTGCCCTGGACACCACCCTGACGCCAGAACTGGTGGCAGAAGGACTGGCACGCGATTTCGTCCGCGGAGTTCAGGACGCCCGGAAAAATGCCGGACTGCAGATTGAGGACACGATCAGCCTTGTTTACCAGACAGACGGCGAGGAAGCCGCCGCCATCGACGCTCACCTCGATTACATCAAGGGCGAGGTGCTGGCGGAGACGCTTGCATCTGGAGAACCGGCTCCGCCAAACCACCTGGACACGGTCAAGGTCGGTGATACTGAAGTGCGGATCGGGTTATCCCGGGTGGGTTCACTTGTCGAAGATCGAAACTGATTCGCCAGGACATTTCAGGGCAACGTCCTTTTCCGGATTCTGTTCCGGAGAAGTTTTCTGTCTATCGACTATTGCGGCCAATTTCAAGTAACTTTTTTGTTACCATTATCCCATGTCGATAGATGCGCTATCTGGAGATCCATTTGATGCCTTGGGCGATCCGAACCGGCGGGCGATCGTCGAGCTTCTGGTGACCGGTGATCGGTCGGTCCGCGAGATAGCCGACACACTGCCAATCAGCCGTCCTGCTGTCTCCCGTCACCTGAAGCTCCTCAAAGAAGCTGGCCTGGTCGCTGACCGAGCGGAGGGCACTCGCCGGCTCTACCGCCTCCACGATGAAGGCATTGAAGCAGTTCGCAGTTACCTCGAACTCATCTGGGGTGATGCGGCTACCCGCTTTACGCTGTTTGCTGAAAACACAGACTCAATGGAAACGGGACAGTGATCGAGCCGCTTCATCTCACCTTCACGGTCCATTGCTCGCCTGAACATGCATTTAATCTTTGGACCACGCGAATCTCGTCCTGGTGGCCAAAAGATCACACTGTCTCCCAGGATCCGGACGTCCAGGTGGTGTTCGAACCGTTTGAAGGTGGACGGATTTATGAACGCACCGCCAACGGCGAAGAATTTGACTGGGGGTCTGTCATCAGCTGGAGCCCTCCACGAGAACTGATCTATACCTGGCATATCGCCTCCGACCGCGCTGACGCAACCGAGGTTGATATCACGTTTAACGCCGATGGTGAAAGCACCCGGGTGGAGATCGAACACCGCGGCTGGGAGCGGCTGGGAGAGAGAGCTGCCGGGCAGCGCGACCGGAATCGCGCCGGCTGGACCAGCATGATCCCGCATTTCCAGCGGGCGTGCGTCGAGTTGTAGTACTGTGTATTGCCTGCAGAAGCTCACAGAATCCAACTCCCCGTTGTAGGGGCGATTCTTGTGTTCGCCCGATTTATGTATATTGGCGTTATCCGGGCGAACACAAGATTCGCTCCTACTTATACCTGCCAGTGGATTGCCTGACGGACAATTGGTAACATTTTTGTTACCATTACTCCGGGTCAAATTATAGCCTGTTGATTCACCACGTTTTCAGACATGATGGAGGACAGAATGTCTACTGTTGTTGTTCGCTACAAGGTTAAACCCGATCAAGCCGAATACAATCAGGAGCTTGTCGAGGCTGTGTACCGGGAGCTTCATACCAACGACCCTGGCGGGCTTCGTTACACCACCTTTCGCCTGGAGGATGGCGTGACATTCATCCACGTCGCAGCAATCGAATCCAACGATGGCTCAAACCCACTTGGAAAAACCGCAGCGTTCAAAGCCTTCCAGCAGGATATTGCTGATCGTTGCGACGAACCGCCGGTGGCCTACACTGCCGATCAGGTTGGTTCCTACAGATTTTTCGGCGGCTAACTTCGTCGCAACCAGCTGATGTCCACAGAACAACGTTCCGGCTACTTCACAGCCGGAACGTTGTTTCATTTCAGCGGTCAGCTCCTCTACGATCCACAGACATGCGGAAACTACGGATACATGACTCTCACAAATCAGTAGTTCTCCCGATGTGCTATCTGAAACCAGCAACTAGAGTACGAATACTAGGTATCCCTGCCAAAAAATTGGACGTACTTGGAGGTGAAACAGATGAAAATAGAGCGTGGATAAAGTCCCTGACGGCGATAGGCACGCCACGCATATGTGCAATACCGCCATCAGGAACGAAGGAAGTGGTACCGATCGCATCCATCCGATACCAAGGAGAGTGTACATCTATGTATGCCAAACAGTCTATAGCGGCTGTGCCAGTGGTCGCGTCGATACTTGTGATCCTCATCCTGGCAATTGTTGCCCTGTGGCCGATGACGACCTATGCGGCGGAGCAATCTGAGGACACAGAAAACTGGAGATTTATGGAACTGAACGCATGGGATTACCAGGCAACCTTCGCCAGTGAACCTGCGGATGGCGGAGTGTTAAGCACGACAGAACGGCAGTTCCTTGAAGACAACATCTGGGAAATAACCGGCAGACTCGCTCATCCGGCTGGCAGTCCCGACAAACCTGCGCGCATCTCGGTCTGGCTCTACGACACCGCCTGATCAAACCAGCATAGCTTTAGCAGGTAGTAGAGATCAGACCGGCTGCAGCGCGACCGGCCCACGCCTTCTTCAGGGTGCGGGCCGGTTTATTGATGTCTGGCTTGCCGAAAGCTTCCCTCAGCGATACCGTTAGGTTCGAACCGTGAAACTCCACGGTGCTGAGCTTGAACCGGGGCGCACGAGGGGAACTGACAGCTTATGGAGAACATCCACCGCTATCTTGGTGAGGGACTGTTCGTCATCTACTTCCTGATCATGATTGTGGCATATATTCTGGCGCGCAGAAATCAGCTAACGCCGAGCTGGCTGGTCGGCACGGCGCACGGTTTACTCGCGCTACAGGTCGCAATTGGAGTCATTCTGATCGCCGCAAATGGACTCGACGCGGTGCCCTGGTACCACCCGATACTCGGCTTTCTCACCCTCCTCACGCTCGGTTTAACCAGGCCACTGCACAGCCGGTTGCGCCCTGGCTACGATGTCGCGGCGATGATGGGCATCGTCGGCGTGATGGCTCTGATCACCCAGTTTTCAGCGAAAGTTGGTTAAGCGCCTGCCAGCAACGGCGCTTTCCGGTTGTTCCAGTTACAGCCCTGTTCGATAATTCCGGCTGCGCGCAGCGCAATATCCTCTCGCCACGGAGTAGCGACGACCTGTGCCCCAACCGGCAGGTCATTCTCACCTAGATCGACCGGGAGGCTGATCGCTGGCCAGCCAAGTCCGTTGAACGGACTGGTAAAGCGGTTATTCTGCAGCACCTGGCCGAGTAGTGGCGCTTCATGCGGAACGGACGGCAGAAGCAGCAGATCATAGCTCTCCATCAGACGGTCCGCCTGCCTGCGAAAGATGGTGCGCAGTTGCTGAATTTTGACATATGCTGTCGGCGAATAGACGTAGCTACCCAGCAATCGCAATCGAGTCCAGCGACCAATCTCCTCCGGGCGATCCCGCAGAAATTCCTCGTGACAAGCCGTTGCTTCGATGTTCAGGATGCCGGTCGTCATCATCGCCAGATCATGCAGCAACGGCATCGTTATCTCCTGCACCTCAGCGCCCGCATTCGCCAGCGTTGAAGCTGCCTGATGCAGCCCGGCAAGCACCGCTGGAGTGCAGAAATCACCCGGCAGGTCATCGTTCGTGACGAGAGCAACCCGCAGTCCTGCGCCGTCACCCGTCAGTGCGGCGGCGTGCTCCAGACGATCGTACGGGCTGGTTCGGCTGTCGCCGGGATCGTAGCCAGCCATAGCATCGAGCATCTCGGCTCCGTCGCGCACCGTTCTCGTCATTGGACCAATATGATCGAGGGACCATGAGAGCGGCACAGCGCCACGAGCGCTTACCACACCGAATGTCGCCTTGATCCCGACCAGACCGCAAAGCGCCGCCGGAATACGGATCGAACCGCCAGTATCCGAACCAGTTGCGCCATAGACCATTCCTGCAGCCACTGCGGAGCCGGAACCACTGCTCGATCCGCCGGTGTCATAGTCCAACGCCCAGGGATTGCGGACCGGACCATAGTGTTCGTTGTGGGAAGAAGGAGCGTAGGCAAATTCTGGCATGTGTGTTTTGCCGATGATGATCGCGCCAGCGTCCTTTAGCTTCCGAACTACGACACTATCTTCTGTGGCGATTGATGAGGCGAGTACGGTGGAACCTGCAGGAGTCGTCGTCCCTGCCAGATCCATCAGGTCCTTGACTGCTACTGGAATACCATGCAGTGGACCCCGGTAGTTTCCATTGACAATCTCTGCCTCAGCTTCCCTGGCTGCCGCCATCGATTCTTCGTGCAGTACAAGTCGAAACGCGTTGAGTGTGTCGTCGTGGCGGGCGATAGCCGCCAGGCTAGCTTCGACAACCGCCACCGGCGACACCTCACGCTGCTCGATCAGGCTGGCTACATCTGTCATGGATAGCGCGGTCAATTCAAGGTCATTCATCTGCTGTGCAGCCCCGGGGTATCTCCCGCAGAAAATCCGGCGGGACCTGGCTCCAGTCTTCCGTTTCGAGCACCTGGTCCAACCAATCCAACCGGGCCGCCATTCCGCCTTCCAGAATCTCGTCCAGCTCTTCCCGATCGACATCGATGCCAGCTGCGGCAGCGTTCGCCAGCCACCGTTCAACAATGCGTTCGTTATCTGTCATCTGGTCACCCTCGCCAACCTGATTTCAGGAAACACTCAGTGCAAACAGCCGTTAGTCCCGCTCGACCGGCAACCCATCCCGGTTGCCCCACTCTGCCCATGAATTGTCGTAGTTCGCAGTCCGGTCCCAGCCCAGCAGGTGAAGGACAAAGACTCCGTGCGCCGCACGGATGCCGCCCTGTCAGTAAGGAACGATCTTCTTATCCCGCGGCACTCCGGCCGCTTCGAGAATCCGGTTCATTTCCGAGGCTGGTTTGAAGCGTGTGGCGTTGTCCCAGGCAACGAAATCTCGCCACTCGATGTGGATTGCGCCAGGGATGCGGCCTTCCACCTTATTGCTGGCATTGGGAAATGGTTTTTCACCGGTCCATTCCTCATCAGCCCGGACATCAAGCGGGACAATGTCGCCGGAGTTCAAGCCATCGAGGATGACGTCACAATTCGCGATGCGTTCAGGAATTGCTTCGGATACCGTGAAATTGCCCGGCTGCACGGAGCGGTGTTCGTAGGTTGTCGGTCTCCGGCTAGCGACCCAGGCCGGCCAGCCGCCGTTGAGCAATGCTGCATTCTCAAAACCGTAGTACCAGAGCACCCACCAGACGCGGCTCGCCAACAAGCCTCCTTCAGAGTCATAGAGGATGACCCGTGAATCATTGTTGACGCCAAGCGTCTGCATAATTTTTTCGGTCTCTTCCGGCCCGGCAACACCCCAGTTTGACTCCTGATCCCGGAAATAGGGATGCACCGGCAGGTGGAGCGCACCCGGGATGTGGCCGTGAGTCAGGCGAATCTGAGGCCGGTCGCAGGCGATGACGACGACATCCGGGTAGTTTGTTAGCTGATCATCCAGCCAGTCCGGCTCGACCAGGAGCTCAGGGCGCGCATATCCGTTTGTAGATGTATTCATCAGTCCTCTCTCATTCGGTGTCGATATTCACACTCAACAACAGTAGGTCCGCGTCAATGTTTCATCGCCACGGTTACGATGAAGGGGATGGCGATGAGAAATCGCCCTTCTCTGGCGGCAAACTCGATTGATTTCAGCCAGCGACGGGCGGTGCCACGGTCAATCTGCCGTCCCAGCATCGCATGTTCAGACCAGACATCCGGGATGCCCGAAACGGTTGGCAGATCCGGATCTTCGAAGACCTGCAAATAGCCACGGACTTGCTCCACATACAGCCCGGCTTTGACACACGCCAGGGGTGCTTCCCGGGCTGCCGTCGGGGTTGCATAGATATGCGACGCCGAATCCATCACCCGGGCGGTGATGGCTGGCGTCGGCCCTGAGACTAGAACCGCGTAGGGATCATACTCAGCCAGCACCAGACGGCCGCCGGGTGACAGCACCCGCACCATTTCGCTGATTGCCACCGCTGCCGGAGCGACATGCATCAGCAATTTCTCAGCCGAGATCGCGTCAAACATATTGTCTTCATACGGCAGCTTGCGGCAATCTCCGGCAACAAAGGTCGCGTTGTCAAGCCCGAACATCGCCGCCCGGCGGTCAGCCAGGTTGATGAAATGCGGGTTCAGATCCAGACCGTGTACCTGACCCTCTTCACCAACCCGCTCGCACAGATCTTCCAGGAGCATCCCGGGACCGCAACCAAGCTCCAGCACGGTCGACCCCGGGTACAGATGCATATCATCAAGCATAGAGCTGCGTAAGGTTTGAAAGCGTGGATCATCCAGCGTCTGCAGCAACCCGCCGGCAATCGGATTCACCTGTTCAGCCGGAGCCGCGGCCAGGTGTCCGTAGAGATCGTTCTGCCAGGCTTCCTGGTTCAATTACTATCCAAACTGTAAGACCGTCGTAATCATCTTCTGTCATTGTAGACCTGACAGGTCATTCTGTCCTGATCGGGATTGGCCGATCAGATGAACAAGCGCAAATATGATACATATTGACAAATATTTAGTCACAACATGTGCAATTGAATTTGACTGAGGATCTCTACATGTCGACTCTCTCTTCAGCGCCTGACGAACAACATTATGAAAACATCTCACAACCGCAATCTGCAACAGAAGTTGCAGACAACGAGACGGGTCAAAAAGCTGAGACTGCTCGTCCCCCGCTCTGGTTAGGAGCGCTTGTCGGAGCGGCTGCCGGGTTGGTTTCTAGCGGAATCATGCTCTGGATCGGTCGGGAATGGGGCGGTGCTATACTCCCACAGCTCATTTCGGAGCGCGTCACCGACATTCTTCCACTCTCGGCCGTGCGCCGCGGTCTGCAGGATCTCGAAGAGAACGCTAAGCCAGCCGCTCTCGGTGGCATCACCATGGCTCAGATCGCCGTCGGGGCAATAATCGGACTTGGGTACTGCTTGGTAGCCCGGCGAGATTTCAGAGCCAGGGTGCTTGGCGGCCTTTCCGTCGCCATCATCGTTTGGCTGTTCCTGTCCCTGGTAGCAGCGCCGCTCGGTGATGTCGGTCTGTTCGCGAGAGATGCTAACCAGGGGTTCTGGGAGACACAGGTATTGTTCCTGATCAGCTCCGGCATCTTCGGGCTGATCATCGCAACCTTTTTGCCGTGGCCGATGACGGATTCTCAACCACAGCAAGAGATGTCAACAACTGACGCCACGCAAGTTGATACGGTCGTTACCGCAGCCAGCGAATCCGCCGTCTTGAACGCTGATGCCTCCGCTGATAGCGAAGTAATTGCGGAACCAACTAGCGCAGGCGGTGCGCTTGTGCCGGTGAACCCTTCCCGCCGCACAGTACTGAAGGTCGCTGGCGTCGGCGTCCTGGCCGTGCCGGCGATCATCTCGGCTGCCTATATCGGACAGCATATGAACCGCCTGCGAACGGTTTACACCCCGGAACTTGCAAAACGGACTGTTGACGGCGACAGCATTTTTGCCACCGCTGGAATGCCGGAAGAGATCACACCTACCGATGCTTTTTATGTCGTATCGAAGAACCTTGTCGACCCGACAGTTGACGCTGGAAGCTGGTCGTTGAAAATCGATGGACTGGTCGATAAACCAATGACCCTCTCCTACACCGACATCCTGCGTCGCGATTCGGTCGAATTTATCTCGACCCTGGAGTGCATTTCGAACCGGGTCGGCGGCGGGTTCATCTCGACCGCAGTCTGGGCTGGTTTCCCGCTCAGGGATCTACTCGATGAGGCACGAATTCAGGCAGGTGTTATTGATATCGAGTTACACGCCGAGGATGGATATGTCGAATCCATCCCGCTGGCTGAAGCCCTGGCAGAAGACACTATGGTCGTCCACTCAATGAACGGCGAGCCGCTCAACGACAAACACGGTTACCCGCTCAGGCTGATTGTGCCGGGCATCTTCGGAATGAAGAATGTCAAGTGGCTGTCGGGCATCAAGCCGGTTGGAGATGATATCCAGGGATTCTGGCAGCAGCGCGACTGGAGCGATGTCGCCACGGTCGTGACGATGAGCCGGTTTGATATCCCGAAGAGCGGCTACCGGGCGCCTCTTGGTGAAACGGTGCGACTCGGAGGTGTGGCGTTCTCCGGCGATCGTGAGATTTCTAGCGTCGAAGTGACCACAGACGGCGGGGAGACCTGGCAGGAGGCACAACTGAGCGATCCACTCTCGAATCTCGCCTGGCGACTCTGGATCTACGAACACACAGCCGCTGAACCGGGTTTGCAGCGGCTCGCGGTCCGCGCCACCGACGGAAACGGCGATCAGCAGACCGAGGAAGCCAACGAATCGTTGCCCGACGGCGCAACCGGCTGGCACCGGCGATGGTACGAAGTGCTCGACGCCAACGGTGAATCCGTCCCCTTCAATGGCAAGCCCGCTTCCAACGCTGGCGAATCCTGGGTTCGCACCGGACGGGACACCTCGGAAGGTGACAGCGACCGCGACTAATTCGTCTGGAGTGCCCTGGATTCGGCGATGATCCATCCTACCGCTTCAGGCGATATGTTCAATGAATTCTTCTGTAGTTTGACGCGCGCTGCGACCGACACCGATGAGCGTGGCTGAGGCATAACCGGTCCAGTTTCCGTAACCGACCAGCCAGAGTCGCGGCTCTTTTACGGACCGGGTTCCATTCACTCGAATAACACCACCTGCTTCACGCACACCCAACGGTGTCAGATGGCGGAGCGCAGGACGAAACCCGGTGCACCAGATGACCGCATCGATGGGAGTTTCTGTCTCTTCCGGCCAGACCACAGCGGTTTTCGTGAAGCGGACAAACGGGCGAACTGATTGGAGCGCTCCACGTTCGCGGGCGGCTTTGACTGGCGGCAACATGACGATGTCGCCGAGCAGGTTGGACGCCAGTCGCTCCGGTGATTTTCCTGCCTGCTGAGCGGCGACATAGCGCACCGTTGCCCGGTCGAAAAGTACCCGGCCATCAACATCGTCCGGGAGAAACCGTGGCGGACGACGGGTCACCCAGAGCGTTTCCGCAACCAGCGAAACCTCGGCAAGGATCTGAGCTGCCGAGTTGCCACCACCGACAATAAGTACCCGTTGATCTTTGAACGGGGCTGCTTGCCGGTAGTTCGCCGAGTGCAGCAACGTCCCTTGAAACTCGTTCTGTCCCGGCACGAACGGCAACTTCGGCTGCCTCCAACTGCCTGTCGCGCTAACGACAGCCTTCGCAAGCCAGTCGCCATGGTCAGTTTGGACCAGCAGCCTGTCACCTGCCTGGCGAATAGCCGAGACCCAGACTGGTCGCTCGACCGGCAAATCGTAACGCGCCTCGTAGTTAGCGAGATAGGCAATCGTCTCTTCGCGAGTCGGATAGTAGTCCGGACCGCCCGGCATGATCCAGCCCGGTAGTGAACTCCACCGGGCAGGTGAGAAGAGCCGCAACGAGTCCCAGGCATGCCGCCAGGCCGCGCCGGGACCAGTCTCCGCATCGAGGATCACAAATTCGGCTCTGGCTCTACGCAGAAAGTAGCCGGTTGCCAGTCCGGCCTGACCGCCGCCGACAACGACGACATCGATCTGTCTTTTTCGCGGGCGCGCCAGGCCGGCTACCGGGCCTGTGCCTGTGCGATGATCTCCTCAAGTCTGGCGATGTATCGATCAGGAAGGTTGAGTTGTCTTGCGCCTGCCAGAATTGGCCGCACGTACTCGTTTGTTGGCGCAATTGGGCCAGTATCAGCAGGAATCCGGTAGGTAATCGTATCGACCAGGTTCCCGTTCTCATCTGCGACCGTGACCAGCTGGTGTTCCCAGAGACCGGCTGAGACTCCGGCCGCCTCATCGAGCGCCGCCAGTTCATCGTCCGGCAGCTGCCACTGCAAGCCGTAGAGAGTTGTTCTGGGTGCGGAGTTGAGGGTGCAGCCGCCGTTCTTACCGTCGGAGCAGGTCACGAAAGCCAGCTCATACCCATCCAATTCCATCACCCCAACAGGCTTCGCCGACGGGCAGAGACGGCGCATCTCATCGACATCCAGTAACGTGCCGTATGCGAAGTAGAAAGCCAATGCCGCGTGGTCCTTTCTTTCATGTCCAGAATCGTGTTCGGCAGTGCTTCAGGTAGGGACGAACCTTGTGTTCGCCCGATTTATCTGGTGTATTAAAATTCGGGCGAACACAAGGTTCGCCCCTACGTTTAATGCCTGGAACACAAACGCTCTCTACCGGAACATGTCTTTCTCTGGCTCCAGAACATAGTCCGTCGCCCTGCCATCACCTGGTGTGAAGGGGTAGCCGCGTATAAGCGCAACCGGACAATTGTCGATCTTGCCATGTACCAGTTCGGCGGCTGAAGCCAGCTCATCAGCGACTGCCATGATCGTCACTCGCAAATCGTAGCCCCAGGGATCTGCCTGGCCCCGGTAGTCCGCAAAAGGTTCGAGTCCAGCAAGTCCGATGGCGACATTGGTAATTCCCCTGCGCCACGGCCGCCCGAAGGAGTCACAAATGATGACCGCTGGATTTACGCCGAACCGCTCGGAAAGTCCAGCTCGGATGCGCCGGGCTGAGGCGTCGGAATCAACCGGCAGCAGACAGATAACCCCGTCTCCGGGGACGTTCGACGCGTCAATGCCGGAGTTGGCGCAGATAAAGCCATGTTTGGTCTCGGTGATCATCACCCCGCGCTCCATGCGCACGATCCGGTTGCTTTCCCGCAAAACAGCCTCAACTTGCCGGGCATCTTTACCGTACTGTTCGGCAAAGGTGATCGCCAGAGCAGATGGCTCGATAGTGTTGAGATTCACCATCCGGTCTTCAGCTTTGGAGACAACTTTCTGGGTGATCACCAGCACGTCGCCGTCTGTTAGCCCGGTTTCTGCCCGGTCGATGGCGTCACCGATCATAGCCACCAGATCATCGCCGGGCTGCACCTCAGGGATGCCGTCCAGCCCAAGAACACGTACTTCTGCGGCCATCTTCTCACTCCATCCGGTGCGGTTAAAATCCGTTGGCGTGGACCTTGTCAATCTGGACCATGATCGTCATGCGTTCTTCCTCACGGAAGTTGGAAAATTGCCGGTCAATATCTTCAGCGGTAGCGTCCGGGTGATACCGGTACGCCAGGGCGAAAATGTCCGCTTTCGCGACCTCCTGGTCGAGGAAGACCTCGGTCACGGTGCCTTCGATCGTTAAGTACCGGTACCCGTCTTCCCAACAGAGGGAGACTCTGGGATCGCGGCGGACATTGCGCTCTTTATACCGCCCAACCGCGGTATTCATCATGATCATATTGCCGCGGAGTTCGTACCACATCACCGTCTGCTGGATACTGCCGTCTGATTTTAGTGTCCCCAGAACGGTGAAACGTGGCTCTTCAAGAAATTGCTGGATCTCCGGCGATAGCGACATTCGACTTGCTCCTCATATTGATACGCTCAACTTGTAACTTGTTCACAGCACCAAGCCTTGAACGCAAAGATGCCGCAAAATACGTTACCACGAAATTTCAGGGTCGGTTATTCAAGGTCCATTGATTGCAGGCGGATGGTTGCGAAACCGATCGAGACGACCAGGACCAGAAGAAACACGGCGATTGCCGGCAGCAGGTTCATCGGATCCGAGCCGTCAGAAAAGAGTTCCAGCCCGGAATCATCAACGATCCGGTAATAGATGGAGTTGATGTAGTGCCGGATGCTGAACAGACTCGCGCCGGGAATAACCCGGCTGAGAAACGTCTCCCAGATCAGAATGTAGATGATCCCGGCGATCAACGCCCGGGGGATGATCAGGCTGAGGGCGAGAAAGAGCGAGCCATAGGCGATGACGCCGAGCAGCGTTGCGATAACGGCGGCGATGAACACGTCAAGATTGTCGATCGCATCGCCCTGCACAAGCACGATCCAGGTCAGAGCAATGCCAACCCAGATCGCTACAACCGCCGCCTGGACGACCGCCGCGTACTTCTCGACAACGATCCGCAATCTGCTGACCGGCTTGAGCACCAGATAGACCATAGTGCGGTCCTCAATCTCATCGCCAAGCGCGGTGGTCGCCAGGATCAGGGTTGCCAGCGGCAGAATCGTCGGTATCGTCACATTCTGCAGTATGCCGTTGAACGCCTCGCGAGCGGTGTCCGAGCTGTCGCCAATCAGGAAAATCAGGCTGAACAGCGCCGGGATCAGCGACAGCAAAAAAACGATGCGGATGGCTTTGCCATAGCCGAATTGCAGCAAGGTCAGCGTTAGAATTGGCGCCCAGACCAGTAGTGACTGCATCTTCCCGAATGCTCCTACCTGTTGATCACGTAGCTGAAGACGCTGGTCAGCGAGTCGTCGAGCGCCGAAACTTCATAGAGCCGCAACTGCTCCCGCTGGGCAATGACCGGAATCGCCAGGTAAAACGCACGCACATCACTCGATTCGACAATGATCTCCGGACGGCCGTCATCGGCGGTCCTGGCGAGTGTCACCCCGTCCACGGTTGGATCCTGAATGAGAGCCGCCGCGAGTTTGCGCGGGTCGCTGGTGCGCACTCGCACCTTGCTGAGCTGTTCATCCATGCGGTCGCGAATGGTGTGGAAATCACCGGCAGCTGCCAGCTTCCCATTCACGATAACCAGAATTCGCTCGGCGAACCGTTCGACCTCATCGAGAATGTGGGAGGAGACAAGCACGGTTTTGCCACTCTCGCCAAGCCGGATGATGAGGTCTATCAACCTGGCGCGCTGGAGCGGGTCGGTGCCGGCCATTGGCTCGTCCATCAGGATGATTTGCGGATCGTGAATCAATGCTGCCGCAACCTTGGTTCGTTGCCTCATGCCCTTGGAGTAGCCCTTGATCGGCCGGTCTCCATCATCGACCAACTCAACAAGCTCCAACGAACGCTGGGCGGCTTCATCCGGGTCAGGCAACTTCTGCAGGACAGCATTGAGATGGAGAAACTCGCGGCCAGTCAGAAACGGGTAAATATGCTCCTGTTCCGGAACCAGCCCGACGTGACGGTAGAGATCTGAATCGCCGCGAACGGGTCTGCCCAGGATCTCTATCGTCCCGCTGGAACGACTCAGCAGGCCGGTCATCATCTCCAGGGTGGTGGATTTTCCCGCGCCATTGGGACCGAGCAACCCGGTGACGCCCGGCTCGACGCCGAAGGTGATATCCGAAACAGCAACGACATCACCGTAAAACTTTGAAAGGTTGCGGACGATGATCGTTGCATCCGGTGAGATAGGCGGAGCAACCGGACCGGCGACACTGGATTTTGGACGCTGCGCGACGTTCGTGGCCATGATCTCTACTCATCCCTCAGATAGGTTCGGCGCAGGAACCAGGTCGATATCCCAACAATGATCACGATATAGGTTGCGTAGACAATACCGGGCAGATCGGCCGCGGCCGCCATAGGGGACGGACCTACATCGGCAAACATCGACGCACGGAGCGCATCGATGACCTGAATCGGCGTCATGAAAATGACGTAGCCGCTCCAGCTGTACTGCTGTTCTTCAAATGCGGTGTAAAACGCTTCGGAAATTGCCGCCAGGAGCAACGAGCCAGCAATCAGGATGGCCGCCGCAATACCTTTCCGGTTGGTAAACGTCGAAACAATCAACCCTAGCGCAGCCCAGAGCGCCGAAACCAGCACCCCGTAGCCGATGATCCGGAAGAGCGCGCCGATGTTGTCTCTGAAGTAGCCCAGCGTATCAGCATCGGTGAGAGCAAGCCCGAAATAGAGGATCAGGGGCGGCAGCAAAATAATCGTCAATAGCAGAATACCCATCGCCGAGATCTTGGCGATCAGATAGTCGAGTCTTGTGATTGGCCTTGAGAAGTAGAGCTGCAACACATTCTCACGCCGGTCTCCGGCGAGCATCTCTGGCGCGAGCAGCGCTGCGTAGATTAGCACAATCAGTTCGATGCTGTCATAGAGCGCGGTGTAGGTCGGTGTTTCAACTTCGTCAAAGGGAATGAAGGCTGCGATGCCGACCAGAATAAATGCCGGGATAAAGGCAAGAAAGTAGAGGATGAACGGCATGATCTTCGCCGTCCAGCGTTTCTTGATGCCCAGTCCGCGCTTCATCGAGTAAATGATCAGCGCGCGAACCGCATAGCTGCGGCCGAGCCGCTCACCATCATAGTGCTGGTAACCCCGGTCAAAGACTTCGCCGTAGGGCTGTTGCGGCTGGCTAGTCTCCATCGGCAACCTCGGCTTCGGCTGGGG
>CAZNYB010000041.1:0-33514 GCA_964577155.1 uncultured Thermomicrobiales bacterium
AGCCAGACCAGCGACTGAATCGTCGTTCAAGCCAAGATTCAGGATGGTATCCATCATTCCTGGCATAGAAACCGGCGCACCCGAGCGAACTGAGAGAAGCAGAGGCGTGTTCGATGAACCAAACGACCGCGAAAGCCGGGTTTCCAGTTTTTCTACGTAGTCTTCAACCTGGTCCCACAGCTGATCGGGCAATCTGGATGTATCCGCCAGGAACTGGTTACACGCTTCGGTTGTGATGACAAAGCCAGGCGGCACCGGCAAGCCAATCGCGGTCATTTCCGCAAGGTTTGCCCCTTTGCCTCCCAGAAGTTCACGATCTCCGGCTGACCCTTCATCAAAGCCATACACCAGTTTGTGCATTGTCTGTCCTCTCTGCTGGCAAGTGATCAGCCGACTGTGAGATTCGCCATGCTCGCGAGCAAGCGTTTATTGCCGTGTCGTTTGAACTCAATGACTAGCTCATAATCTCCGCTTGACTCGATTACTTCCATAACAACCCCATCACCGAATGAGTTGTGAAACACCCGATCTCCGGGATCCAGTTTTGAAGTGAGGTCTTCAGCGTGTTGGGTCTGGTTTTGATTCTGGAGTTGACGCCTGCTCGTGAAGCTATTTTTCCTTTTGCCAGGTTGTAACGTCGGCAGGTCGCCTATAACGTCGTCGGGGATTGAAACCAGGAAAGGAGACGGAACCGTCAAGTCGCGAAATCCGAATCTGCTCCGTTGCCGGGCATGTGAAATATACAGACGTTTCTCAGCTCGGGTGATGCCAACATAGAAGAGACGACGCTCCTCTTCGATCGCGGAAGGATCTTCACCGATCGATCGAAAATGGGGTATCAATCCTTCTTCAGCCCCAATGATGAAGACGACAGGAAACTCCAAACCTTTCACTGCGTGGAGGGTGATCAAGGTGATCCTGTCAGGTTGGTTTTCAATCGTATCGGCGTCCGAAACGAGGGCAGTTTCTTCGAGGAAACGGGTTAGTAGAAGTTCTTCGTCATTTTCTTCAGCAGTCCCGAGCAGTTCCCATTCCTCGATGACGCTTCGAAGCTGCAACACGTTTTCCCAGCGTTCCGCCATCTCCGGATCGCCTGATTCAAACAAGCGCTGATAACCGGTGACCTCAAGCGCTTCATCAAAGAGCTCAGTAAGTGTTTGCGACTGGCTGCTCTCTCGAAGCGGCGCCAGCACATCCCGTACATCGACGAGAAGTTTCAACCCGCGACTGGCAACATCCGGTCCGCCAGCGGTTCCGAGTGCGTCCAGTGCCGAGGAGAGACCTGATTGATTGACCAGGCTCCAGGTATCAAGTCCTGCGATCGTTTTTGCGCCAACACCATCGCCCAACGGCATGTTAGCCAGCACTCGTTCAAACGCCGATGTGTCGTCGGGATTTGCAAGCAATCGGAGGAGTGAAAGGATGTCCTTGATTTCTTTGCGTTCGTAGAACCTCGTCCCGCCAATCAGCTGATAAGGGATGCCAGCCTGAATCAACGCTTCCTCAATCGTGCGGCTCTGCGCATTTGTGCGATAGAGAACCGCAATGTCTGCACCGGACGTCCCGTCCGACAATAACCTGAGCACCTCGCCGACCACGAAACTAGCTTCAGCAAACTCGTCGGAACATTCTCTGAGAATGATCTTCTCACCTGGGTCTCTTGAAGTACGGAGTTTGCGGTCAATTCGCTGTATGTTTTCCTGGATCACGCTATCCGCGGCTGTCAGGATTTCAGGGGAACTTCGGTAGTTTTCTTCCAGGTGAATTTCTTCGGTTTCAGGGTAGTCAGACTTAAAATTTAATATGTTTCGGATGTCAGCTGCTCGCCATCCGTAGATCGATTGGTCGGGATCACCGACAACGCACAAATTCCGGTGCGACTCAGCCAGTTTGTTGACGATCAGGTACTGCAAGTGATTTGTATCCTGGTATTCGTCGACCAGCACATACTGATACCGTTCCTGCAACTCCGTGCGAGCGTGTTCCGCTTCAGAAAGTAGCAGGTAGCCAGATGAGAGCAGGTCGTCAAAGTCCAGAGCGTTTCGGAGTTGCAGGTTGTCCTGGTAGAGCGGGTAGACCCGGGAAACGATCTCTTCCCAGTACGAACCTACTCCCTGCTCAAAGGTGACCGGATCGATGTTGAGACTTTTCGCACGAGAGATGGCGCTCAATATCGAGCGCGGCGCGTACTGTTTCGCGTCGAGGTTGAGCTGTTTGAGTATGGTCTTGATGACGCCGAGTTGGTCTCCATCATCATAGATAGTAAACCTTGGATCGATGCCAATTTCATCGCCGTACTGACGCAGGATCCTTGCCGAAAACGAATGAAACGTACCCATCGTGATCCAACGGGCACGGTCGCCGATGATTGCTTCAACCCGCGATTTCATTTCGCGCGCAGCTTTGTTAGTGAATGTCAGAGCCAGGATATTCCAAGGCGCAACTCCGTACTCAGAGATGAGATAGGCGATCCGACTGGTGAGCACGCGCGTTTTTCCGCTGCCGGGACCAGCGATAATGAGTAAAGGGCCTTCGGCAAAGGTGACAGCTTCGAGCTGTTCGTCGTTGAGTCCATCAAGCAGGTTCAGGGTTTGCTGTTCCATCTTCCGGTTACAGGATCCGTTCGTGGTGTTTGAGATGCCGGGCATCTTGATAATCGATATATTGTACCCGAGACGTCCGTACGCTTTTTAATCACAGGTCCAGAAGACTGGAAGGATTCACTGCGTGCAGTGAAGGTATAGCTGATCGTTGAATCCAGACGGAATGACCGGTACAATTTCTGCTTCTGGAGCTTCGACTCTGGTTTGAAGCCGGTGTAGCTCAGAGGTAGAGCAGCGGACTCATAAGCCGTTTGTCGATGGTTCGATTCCATCCACCGGCACCCGGATAACTCAATCAACTACCTGCTTTAATGCCTGATTTGCGACAGGTTGAGTCGGCAATGTCCACGTTTATCAATCCAAATCTCTCAAAGATCCACCGGTGCGCCGCCTATCACGCGGTTGTTGGAGCCTGGTCATCACCGGTTCTCCTGGGATGTTCAGGAGGAATCGACTCGACTGCGTTGCTGTTGCTGGCGGCAAAGGCAACGATGTCCGGCAAGGTCGGTCCATTTATCGCGGTACACGTCAATCATCTCACCCGTTCGGAAATTGAAGACGAACGGACGTTTCTCTCCCGGTTGTGCGCCAGCATTAAGGTTCCATTTGTGTCGCTTCGAATTCCCGTATCGTCACATGCTGGTGAGAAAGCTTCGGAGGCGTTGCTCCGGCAACAACGGTACGGCTGCTTTGCTACCTTAGCCCGTAAAACAGCTATCCGTCAGGTAGTCGTGGCGCATACACGAGACGACCAGATCGAAACGATACTCATGCGATTGCTCTCTGGCGCGGCTCCAGTGGCTGCGAGCGGTATGAAGCAAAAGACGGAGTTGGAGACGGACGATGGAAACATTAGCGTGTTTCGACCATTACTCACAGTCTCCCGATTGGAGTTGGAACAGGCGCTCAAGACAGCCGGGATTCAGGCAATGGACGATGTGTCGAACGCTGACCGGACGTACCGGCGCAACGCTCTTCGACATGACATAATTCCAAGACTTTACGACATTTATCCTGGCTTTGATCAGGCACTCGTTCGCGCCGTCAGCCTGGCAGCAAGGGACGCCAGCTATCTGGATGTTCAGGCTGCTGCTGTATTAGCTGACGAGTCACCTGTTACGATGCGCCACGATGAAGTAGTCGTTGATCGGACTTTCGTCGCCGGTGGATCGCCAGCTATTGTCTCGCGAATACTCAGGTCGGTCCTCATAGAATTACTTGACGGCAGGCATGAAAAGACAAGAGAGATAACATTTGAGAGAGTCGAGAGTCTTCGACTGGCTGCGGCGGGTCGCACCGGAACAGTCATTCAGATGCCAGGCGATATGGATGTGTTTGTAGACCGTACGTCATTGAGATTTGTAAACAAATGTAAGGACGAGCATTGACCCAACCACCGAAGGCATCGCAAGTGCTGATTTCAGAATCGGATCTGCGTTCACGAACGGAGAGCCTGGCACGGGAAATCAGCGACTACTACACCGGTCGCCGTCCGGTCTGCATCGGAGTTCTAACCGGAGCGTTCGTCTTCATGGCTGATCTCGTGCGTGAACTTACGATCGATGTCGACATCGAATTCATGGCTGTCTCCAGTTATGGCGACGCCACTAAATCAAGCGGGGTGGTCCAGATACTCAAGGATCTGACAATCCCACTTGAAGGCAGGGAAGTACTGGTTGTTGAAGACATCGTCGATTCTGGCTTGACCCTTGACTACCTCGTTGGACTTCTTGAGGACCGTAGTCCGGCTGAGATTAAAATCGTTGCGCTACTTAGAAAAGATAGTCCCAGAACAACACAGGCTGAGGTGGATTGGGTCGGGTTTGACATTGAAGATGAGTTTGTTGTTGGATACGGTCTCGATCTGGCTGGCAGGTTTAGAAATTTACCGTATGTTGGGCGAATTGAAGCCGATGACGCGGCTCATGAGCGGACCGGAGAATAACCCGGTTACTGCTATAATACTTGATACAACAAAGGGGTCTACTATGTGTTGGATCCAAGGCACCACGATCATAAATTAGATTCCCAACGTACAGGGCAGACCATGAGGAAATTAAATGACCGATAACCGGTGGCTTAGAAACGGTTTTGTCTGGATCATACTGATCATCGCCGTGATTGCATTGTGGGTAACGTTCATCAACCGGGGCGGCGGAGACCGCTATATCTCGATGAACGAAGCCGCATCGGCGATTAACTCAGGTAGAGTCGAGACGATTGAAAAAACCGCGGATTCGAACGAGATAACCATCATTTACACAGACGGTCAGAAAGACAAAACCCGCATTGATGACAACACCAACATCGAAGAGTCGCTAACAGCCTACGGTGTAGATGTCAACGAAGTGGACATCGTCATCAAAGGCTCAAGCTCCTGGGGTAACTGGCTCGGAGCGCTCACGCTCTTCCTGCCGGTACTGCTGATTATCGGTATTGTCGTCTTCATGATGCGACAGGCGCAGGGCAGCAACAATCAGGCGATGTCATTCGGAAAGAGCCGGGCGAGAATGTTCACCGGCAATAAACCGACCGTCACCTTCGGCGACGTTGCCGGGGTTGAAGAGGCAAAAGAAGAACTCGTCGAAGTCGTTGAGTTCTTGAAATATCCGGAGAAGTTTGCGGCGCTTGGCGCGAGAATTCCGGGCGGCGCGCTGCTTGTCGGACCGCCTGGAACAGGTAAGACACTGCTTGCCCGCGCTGTCGCCGGCGAAGCTGGCGTTCCATTCTTCAGCATCTCAGGCTCTGAGTTTGTTGAGATGTTTGTCGGTGTTGGCGCATCACGAGTTCGAGATCTGTTTGACCAGGCAAAACGCAACGCTCCCTGTATTGTCTTTGTTGATGAGATTGACGCAGTTGGCCGGCAACGTGGAGCTGGACTCGGCGGTAGCCACGACGAGAGAGAGCAGACCCTCAACCAGATCCTGGTTGAGATGGACGGCTTCGACAGCACGACGAACATCATTGTCATCGCCGCCACGAACCGGCCGGACGTGCTAGACCCGGCATTGCTCCGACCGGGTCGTTTCGACCGCCAGGTCATCCTGGACAGACCCGACATCAAAGGCCGTATCGCCATCCTTGGAGTTCACACCCGAGGGAAACCACTCGAAGAAGACATCGAACTGGAATCACTTGGCCGTCAGACCCCCGGATTCTCAGGCGCTGATCTAGAGAATCTGGTGAATGAAGCGGCGATTCTAGCCGCGCGAAAAAACAAGAAAACCATTGGCAAAGAAGAGATGGCGGAATCCATCGATCGGGTTATCTCTGGGCCGCAACGGAAGAGCCGGGTGATCTCCGACCGAGAGCGCTTAATGACTGCCTATCATGAAGCTGGCCACGCGTTAGTAGCGCGAATGCTGGCAAATGCAGACCCTGTACACAAGGTGTCCATTATTGCTCGCGGGATGATGGGTGGGTACACCAGAGTGCTGCCGGAAGAAGATCGTTCTTTCTGGACGAAGGCGCAGTTTGAAGACATGCTGGCTTATATGATGGGTGGCCGGGTAGCCGAGGAAATCATATTCGATGAACTCAGCACCGGTGCTTCGAACGATATTGAACGCTCTTCGGCGCTAGCCCGCAGAATGGTAACTGAGTATGGAATGAGCGATAAACTCGGACCGCTGGCGCTTGGCAAAAAAGAGGAAATGGTCTTCCTTGGGCGTGAGATAAACGAGCAGCGAAACTACAGCGATGAAGTCGCATTCGAAATTGACAAAGAAGTTCGTCGTATCATCGACGAGGCGTACCAGATAGCTTACCGGGTGCTCAGCGAAAATGAAGACAAACTGAAACTCATCGCCATGTTGCTGATGGAGAAAGAGACCATCGAAGGCGAGGAGATCGAGGCAATGTTCGATACGCCTCGACCAAAACCAACACTTGTTGGACCGAGTACCTACGTGAGCGAGGACAAAGCCGTTCCAGTCGAAGTACCGGAAGACGGACGCGATTCACCGCCTGCGCCGCAGCTGAATCCATCGCCGGCGAGCGGTTGAGTTTCCAACTGATTGCTTTGAATGCTTAACCAAAAAACCCGCTGAGATGATCAGCGGGTTTTTCTCTGGTGGAGACAGGGGGATTCGAACCCCCGACCTCTACAGTGCGATTGTAGCGCTCTCCCAGCTGAGCTATGTCCCCGTTCAGCCGATGTTGCACGCACTCGCAAAGGATACACACTTCAACATTAAAACCACAATCCGGCTCGGCGAGCCGGAACACGATATCCATCAGATCAGTCCACCAGGACCCAGGAACTGCGGCGCGGGGACGGGTCGCCAAGCTCGGCGATCATTTCCGAGCGAGCAGTTTCGACATCCGCTACTATTTTCTCCTGATCCAGCCATTGGTGTTCGCCGTCCTTCCAGGCAATTTCGCCTCGGACCACAACCTGTCTTATTGCCCTGGGGTCCATTGCGTAGACCAGGTGTGACGGTAACGATTCAGAAGGAACAAGACTCGGATCGTGCTTATCAATCATTACCAGATCAGCGTCTTTGCCGATTTCGAGGCTGCCGACACTCTCTTCAATGTCCAAGGCGCGAGCAGCCTCGATTGTCGCCATCTCCAGTGCCAGCTCTGCTGAGCCCACGGCGTAGTCCTGATGGAGAAATTTCTGGAGATAGATTGCGACCTTCATCATTTCCCAGATGTTTTGCCCGTTGTTCGTGCCAGCGCCGTCGGTTGCAATCGCCACGGTTGCCCCCTGCTCTCTCACTGCCATCATTTGTGCAATGTTCGAACCACGGTAGATGTTTGCCAGTGGGCAATGGGCGATTCGAGCATGCGCTGATCCGAGTAGTTCCACCTCGTGGTCTGAGAGCCCAACACAATGGGCTGCCAGCAGACGGCTGTCCAGAACGCCGAGATCCGACAAAAGTTCGGCACACCCTCTGCCATATTTCGCCAGTGTTGCTTCACGCTCTCCAAAGTTCTGCGCCAGGTGCATGTGCCAGATCGTGTCGTGACTGGCTGCGTATTCGAAAAGCGCAATGATCATTTCAGGAGAGTTTCGCAGAGTGCCGACAGCTTCCGGGATGACAGTCAACGTTTCTGAGTTCCATGCTGCGCTCAACCGGTCGATCTCGGTGATCGCTTCGTCAATCGTTTCTCGATAAACAACAGGAAGCGCAGACGTGTCGTTGACCGCTCTGGCGACGACTGCTCGCAGTTTGGACTCGCCGATCGCCTCGCAGACGCCATCAACGCTGTCTTTATATACGTGTGTGAAATGTGAGTCATGGGTCGTCGTGACTCCATAGCGAGTGAGTTCCAACAGCGTCAGGAGCGATGCTGCTCGTGCACGGTCTCTGGTTAATGCTCTGGAGAGGTGAAATAGACCGCCTCGACGAATGGAACTCGGCGGCAGTTCGTCCATCGCTCCACGAAACAACGACTGGGCTAAATGGTCGTGGGCGTTGACGATGCCGGGCAAAACAATGAACTGAGAACCGTCGATCGAGTTGGAGCTGGAGTAGTGGCAGTCTGGCATAGCGCCTATATCAATTATCTTGCCATCGCGAACGGCAAGGAAACCGTTTCGAAAGACTCGTTTTTTCTGATCGAGTGTGAACAGGTGAGTTTTGGTGATAAGCATATCAACGTCCGTTGGTTGAACGTTGGCCGGATTTTCCCTATCTGTCATAACCCTGGTCCTACTCCTTCCTGAAAAAGTGAAACAGCATCTTGAATTCCACTAGAAGTTAGCAGGTTGAGCCAGAAGACCGGGAAATTTTTCGAAGCCTAGACAATCTCGGATACAGGTCTGTTTCATCCTTGCTACGAGGTTGAACATTGCCACAGAACCTCCGCTGAGACTATACTGGTAGGAATCCAGTGGGGAGTAGCCTACTTCACACCGTGTGAAGGGTGCTCAATCGTCAGAACAGGATTATAACGATCCTCGGTTGAGCAACGTCCAAGGCGTCTGGCGAGACCACTACGACACAGCAGTGACGTAGCGGCCCGCCTTTTTGTTTTTCGCGCCGCTACCCAAGTGAGGGTAGAAACATTGGACGTTTCCATCTGGTTCTGGCTGGCTTTTCTTCTTTTTGTCGCCATCATGCTTGCAATCGATCTCGGGGTTTTCAACCGGACTCCTCATACCGTCACGATCAAAGAGGCGGCGACCTGGAGCGCTATCTGGGTGAGCCTGGCAATCACGTTTAATCTTGGCATTTATTTCTATGCCGGATCTGGTCCAGCGCTTGAATTCCTTACCGGCTATCTTGTCGAAAAATCTCTGGCAGTAGACAATGTTTTCGTCTTCATGCTGATCTTGACGGCATTCGCTGTTCCTTCGGTCTTTCAACACCGTGTGTTGTTCTGGGGCATCATTGGCGCACTGCTCCTTCGTGGTGTGTTCATAGCGACTGGAACCTATCTGGTTTCAAACTTTCACTGGATACTCTATATCTTCGGTGCGTTTTTGCTTGCTAGCGGCGTCAAATTGTTTTTTGACCGGGATGAAAAAGAAATCGACCCTGACGGCAATTTCGTCATTCGAAGTCTCAGAAAAGTCATTCCGGTAGAAAGCACGTTTCATGGTCAGCGGTTTTTGGTCCGTCGTTCTACTGGCTGGGTCGCGACACCTATGTTTGCTGTTATCGCGCTGTTTGTCATCACCGATCTCGTTTTTGCGGTCGATTCAATACCGACCATATTTTCGATTACCCAAGATCCGTTCATAGTGTTCACTTCGAATGCATTTGCCATACTGGGGCTTCGCGCGATGTTCTTTTTGCTGATCGACGTAGTTGGACGGTTCCATTATTTGCGGCATGGTCTGAGCACGATCCTGGTGTTTGTCGGTGCGAAAATGCTGCTTGTCGATATTTACAAAGTACCCATCGGTGTATCACTTGTCACAATCGCCACAATTTTCATGATTTCGATCATTGTTTCGATCAGGTTTCCGATGAAACAAAACAAAGGAACGGCAAATCTCCAGGAGATCGCTTCCGGAAGATTCCCTGATTCCTAGTTGCTACATTTGCACGAGTGCGGTCAAACTCGGCTAGATTTTCGACAAGCTAATCTGGCCAGCATCGAAAGAGGAGATAGCCAAATTTGGATGGCACAATAGCGTTACAGCTGCTTGCGGTTGTTGCCCTGGTGGGACTCAATGGATTTTTCGTCGCAACAGAGTTTGCGCTCGTTTCAATCCGAAGAAGCCGGGTCGAAACACTGGCTGCCGAAGGTAACAAGCCCGCCAGCAGGGTACTCCAGACACTGGATAATTTAGATGAATATATCGCCGCGACGCAGCTTGGCATTACGATCGCAAGCATCGGCTTAGGTTGGATTGGTGAACCAGCGCTCGCAAGCCTGCTTGATCCGCTCTTTGAACGGGTATTGTCAGAAGATCTGGCGTTTATTACCGCTCATGGCGTAGCGTTTGTCTTCGCATTTGCGATCATAACCATGCTCCATGTGGTGTTTGGCGAGCTTGCGCCCAAATCTGTAGCGCTCCAGTATCCAGAACGAACGTCGATGGTTGTAGCCAGACCGGCGACGCTGTTCCTGTACGCCATGCGGCCCGCGATACTGTTTCTCAATGGCATGGGACGAGCCGTGTTGCGGTTTGTAGGCATTCGGGAACAGGAACTCCATCAGCAGCTCTACACTGCAGATGAAATCGAACTGATCGTCTCCGCGAGCAGGGAGAGCGGCGAACTGGAAGACGTTGAGGAACACATCATTCGACGAGCGTTGGTCTTTGCCGACCAGTCCGCCGCCGAGGTGATGGTGCCTCGAACCGAGGTCATCTCAATCTCAGAGAGCGCGTCCATCTCGGAAGTAAAGGAGCTGATTCGCGAACATCCCTTCAGCCGATTTCCAGTATTCAGAAATAATGTTGACGAAATAGTCGGTGTTCTCCATGTTCGAGATGCACTGCCACATTTGATGGATGCGTCTCCTATCCGCCAGATTGATTTGCGGCAGTTTGTACGACCAGCATACATCTTCCCAAGCTCTCTGCAGATCGATAAGTTGCTGATAGAAATGAAGTTTGAAGGCATACATTTTGCCGTCGTCGTTGACGAGTTCGGCGGGGTGGACGGCATTGTCACGCTGGCGGACATCATAGAGCGGCTGGTCGGTGAAGTACCGGACGAATACGGACGAGAACAGCCGAGTCCTGAACTTCAACATGGCGGAGTCATGTTGATGAGTGGTCTCACGCCGCTCATCGATCTCAGTGATATTCTTGGCGTCGATATTCAACCGACGGAAACGGTTACAACACTCGGTGGCTTTATGTTCGCTCAACTCGGGCGTGAACCAAAGACCGGAGACGTTGTCCCTATTGGGGCGTACACGCTCTCCGTCGAAGAGCTGGACGGGTTGCGGATTGCTCAGGTGAAAGCAGAGCTACGTTCGACTGACGCCACGTCTTGAGCATTGATCGCCTCGTTCCATCACTTTCAAAAGATGGCGCGGCTATAGCGAATTGTTGAGACTCCTGCGAATTGCTGCGCGTGTTCCTTCAATATCGAAACAATCGCGCTGGTTGGTCTGCATGAGCCGTTCGGCGATGGCGATCGCCTGAGGCTCGGTTAACAGCCGATCATCCACTTCTGCCTGTAGTGTTCGTGTCAACCAGGTACGCGCCTGCGCCGCGTAGGCAACCGACGCAGCGGGCCAGTAGGTGTCGCCGCCGAAGGCGAAGAGCTTGTTAATCGGCACGGCGTGGATCATCCGCCGCACGAAATCATGGGTCGTCCACGGATCGATGCTCCACGCCCAGCAGAGATCGACGTAGACATTCGGGTAGTGTTTCGCCAGTGCTACCAACTCGTCGCTATACGGGTAGGCGATATGCATCAGGACGAATCGCGCTTGTGGATAGCGTGCGAAGAGGCTGCAGAGATGGCCGGCACGGATACGATCGATCGGCATTCGACCGTAACCGCCGTAGTAACCGGTGTGCAATTTGAACGGAAGGTTGTACTCGATCGCGAGTTCGACTCCACGTGCCCAGCACCAGTCACCAAGACAGAGTCGCTCAGCCTCTGAAAGTTCTCGCCCTGCCAGCATCTTGGCGAGAACTGGTTCTACCTCAGCATCGTTACGCTCCTGCCAGCGCAGGGTCCGTCTGTAGGCATGCTGCGACTTCACTGCGATCGCGAGTGGGCCGTAGCGTGCGAAGAGAGCGGCGAAAGCTTCGCGCAGCTCGGCGAGTGTCGTGACCTCGATCCCGGACTCGGCGTGGAGCCGTTCCAGTTCGAGGCGACCATCGCAGAAGATGGCCCAGGATAGATCGTAAAGAAAATATTCCCGTCCGGCGGGATCTGGAAGGACAGCCCACTCGGAGTTGCGATTCGCCTGACCAGCTTCCTGATCGAGGTCGATCTGGACATGATCGAGCAGTGCGACCTCACGCAGGAGACGCAGACGCTCACCCGGCTGGCACAGGGATGCGTGGCGTACTGTTGCCTTTTCCAGCCCGTCCGGCGTGATCTCATCAAGATCGTAGACCAGGCGTGCGATCAACCCAACAGCCTCACCGTAACCGGTATACTGGCACACATCCCAGGCGTCGCGCACTCCCTGGAAGCGCGCGCGGATATCGGGATCACCGGCGTCGACCAACCGCGCAACTGCCTCGGTTGAGGCTCCGGCAACAACAAGATCGTCAAGCAGATAGTTTCCGAACATCGCCTGCAGCAGATCCGGACCTTCCTCAACGTATTGCTGCTCGGTGCGAAGATGTTCGTGGGTGTCAACCATCGGCATCGAATTAATTGCCGCTGCAAGTTCGCTCGGCATTCTTCCCACCTTCCTGCTGACTGCTCCTGTGTGCGGTGAGGATAGCAGTGGACAATATGATCATCAATGTATCCAAAGTAGGTTACCAGGACATGTTTCAGGTAGTGGGCATCAGCAAAGCGCGGTTTTGAATTGTGTTTAGACTTTAGTGTGTTTTTCGGCGTCAATCGAGGATCATTTTAGATGAGCTTGCGCCTCACCGCCCAGGTTGCTGCGGCTGTACGGGAGTCGACTCCAATGGTATTGAGAATGTTCGAGACGTGCCGCATAACGGTACGGTGGCTTATAAACAGCGCCTCGCCGATTTCGCGATCTGAGAAACCATCGGCAATCAGGCGCAATACCTCAAGCTGGCGAGGGGTCAGGTGGCAACTCGCAACCGGTTCCTGCTCGGTTTCGCTCAACAGATCATTGATCCGATCAAGCACGACAGATGCTGACAACGGCACGCAGATGTTGCGTGCTTCGGCCAACAACTCAGGGGCTTTACCTCCAGCACCTCGCTTCAGGTCGAGTACCGCGAGACTGATCAACGTTAGGGCACGTTCGAAAGGCGCCTGGCAAACGTCGGCGAGTTCGAGTGACACGTTCAAGTGCTGGTAGGCATTTTCGACATTCCCTTCAGCCGTCTCGAGTTCGCCGAGGATTCGGTGGACAGAAATGAGCGCCAGAGGTTGCCGTGGAGCTCCGGCGTGTCGGAGGGCGAAATCAGCAAATTCACGATCCTGATCAATCTGATCAAGTAGGAGATAATAGCGAGACCAGAGCAGCGCACTCTCAGCTTGACCGATAACGGCACCGCTCCAATCTAGCCAGCGATCATGTGCATCTAACCACACACGGGCGGTCTCGAATTCTTCAGCATCCAGCGAGAGTTTGATTGCCAGTTGTTGGGCAAAAATGCTGCCGGAGAAATCACCTCCGGAGGGAATGGGTGTCGCGCCAGTTGGAAATATCAACTTAACGTGCTCCCATGCTAGATCTGGATTCCCTTGGTATCTTGCGATCTCAGCCAGAGTGAGAATTGGATCTTGAGCATATCCAAACAGCGCTGCACCCAACCCCTGTTGTCCGAGTCGTTTCACCTCATCCCAGCGGCCTTCTACATATCCGACAGTCACCTGGCAATCGACATCGAACTCTGCTCCGGTAACGATGTCCTTTGCGTTGGAGAAGGTGCGGTTTGCCTCGTTGACCAGGTGCGATCGAAGCCATAAGTTCTCGGTAGCCATTGGAATGGCCACTCGATGCAGTTCTGAGAGAACACAGAGGCCTGCTGTGAAATAGTCGCCGAATGCTTCGGCAGCTGATTGGGCTAGACGATACTCGCGCCTGGCGTCGTCTGGCCGCCCAAGCATCGCGTGGGTGTGAGCCAACCCAAACACTCCACTTACTCCGCTAATATCTCGCAGGTAAGCGTCGCCGAATACATTCCTTACTCTTTCCAGCCAGGATTCCCCCATTTCGACACTCTCACGATAGTGCCCGGAATGGGCTAGGAGGTTGATCAACGGTCCACGCTGAATTATCGCCGGTGAAGGCTGGCAAGAAAACTGAAACATATCGGTATCCGAATTATCTGAATCCTCATCGCCCGAAGGAAGAAGCTGTCGAATGACGTACTCCGCCTGATCTTCGTCAGAGAGGAGATACTGTTCGTCAGCCAGTCGGTCAAGAACCTCAACACCTGCTCTGAGTTCTGATAAACCTCTATCTACGTCGCCTCGATGGCAAAATGACACACCTCGATGCCATCGGCAATTCGCAACAAGCGCCTCATCCGCAGCCAGGCTGCCAAGTCGTTCTGCATGGTCGAAGCACTCGATGGCTTTCGGGATGTTGTCGTATCGTAGGAGCGTACCGGTTAAATAAAGGAGCCAACCTCTTGTTACGGTGTGTACAGGATCGTCGGCTGGATAGAAGTCGGCTCGTTCAAAACGGTCGGCAGCAGAAATCCAGGCAAACGATTTCCAGGCTCGCAAACCGGCACGCACTAGCCAGACGAGCGCTCGATCGTCGTCAGCCTGCTGGAAGTGATAAGCGACCAGGTCCGGGTCAGATTGAGGTAGATAGGCGACAAGTTCGCCGATCTGGCGGTGCAGCGTTTGCCGCCGAATTGGTGTGATGCTGTTGTACAGTGTCTCACAGACAAGAGCGTGGGTGAATCGGGCTGCCTGCCGGTCAGAAGTCTCCTAAAGCACGTGGAGGTTAAAGGCTGCCTCAAGGCAATCCTCGAATTCCGGATCGTCGATTTCGATCGCCTTACGCCAGAGTTGGTACGGAGCGACCTGTCCGAAAACTGACGCCGTTTCAAGTGCCTTGCGTTCCATGAATTCAAGGCTCTTCAGCCGTTCCTCGATCACCTGGACCACCAATGATGGAACGTGAAGATTTTCCAGATCGCCCAGCTTTATCTCATCGTTGAAGCGTCCAAAGGTGCCGTCTGCCTGAAGCGCCCGAAGGAGTTCGAGAGTAAAAAGTGGATTGCCTTCACCACGTTCAAGCAGGTAGGTCGCCAGCCGATTTTCGTCTGAGGTTGAAAGATCGAAGGTTTTCAGCATTGCACGAACGGCATTCTCATTTAGAGGCTGAAGTTCAATACGCTCAACGACAGCCTCTCGGACGAGCATAGGAATGAGCGAGAAGAGTCCATGGTCTCGGGTGACCTGGTCATCTCGATAGGTCACAGCCAGGAGCGCCGGCAGTTCGTCGATCTGCCGAGCAAGAAATCGTAGCATTTGAAGGCTTTCAGGATCGCTCCAGTGGAAATCCTCAAGCACTACCAGCAGCGGTTGGTTACTGGCAACTGTAGCAAGGAGCTCGTGAACTTCAGCAAAAAGTGCTGCCTGACCGCGGAGCTCTTGCAAAGTGTCAGGTGTCTGCGACCAGAAAACTCCGGTGACCGAATCTTCGCTCAGGACTCGATCGTTCACCACCTCGATCCATGGACCATATGGCGGGGTAGTAGTTTGATCGTAACAGCTACCGCTCAGAACGAGCAAACCGCTGACTTCAGCCTGCCGGGCTACATCCTTTACAAGAGTCGTCTTCCCAATGCCACCTTCACCGCTGATGAGGACTAGTGCTCCCTGACCTTCGCCGGCTTCATCGAGAAGCTTACGGAGCCTGGCACGTTCCAATTCCCGTCCATAGATTACGGGGTGTCCATGCTGCAGTTGAGATTGCAAGGGGCTCCAAGTCATCAGCGGCCCCAGGTCGGTGAATCAAATGAGAATGTTGACATTCTACACTACTGGATACTTTTGACTGATTTGTTGAGATACTTTCAGTGCTCTATTTTTCTATTACTCTTATCTTGGGTAATAAAAGCGAATGCGCCGAAACGTACAGATCACAGTGTTGTGGCGCACTGTCGCTGACATTTTTTGGCATCTAACACCATGGAGGATGGACAGAGAAATCTGATGTGTAGGGGAGCGGGTGATGGGACTCGAACCCACGACATTCTGCTTGGGAAGCAGACACTCTGCCAACTGAGTTACACCCGCATCGACGTTAACAGTATATCCCCGTAGCTGTTGAATGTCCATTCCCTGGAATCGCGTACAATCCTTGAATTGCTTGTTCGTGGAACGCAGGAGGTTGGTTTGATCGAGAGCACAATGACATCAGTATACGGGTCGGTTTCAGGGGAGAAATACGATCCGGATCTACTGCTGAAAACCGATCCTGCGGACGGCAAAGTCCTACTAGTCGAATATGATCTTGAACGCGCGGCACGGACGATGACTCCTGACAATCTGCTCCAACGACCGTGGAATCTGTGGCGATACAGCGAGATATTGCCAGTGAGGATGCCGGAAAACAGATTGACGTTGGGTGAAGGCGGGACACCGCTATTGCAGGCTGCCAGACTTGGTGAGCTCATCGGTCTTCCAAATCTTCTAGTCAAAGATGAAGGACGAAACGCGACCGGTTCGTTCAAAGCCAGGGGACTTGGTGTCGCGGTGTCCAGGGCGAAAGAACTCGGTGTCAAGGCGATTGCGCTGCCATCTGCCGGAAATGCAGCAGCGGCTGCAAGCGCTTACCTGGCGCGAGGCGGCATGCAGTCCGTCGTGTTTATGCCAGCCGACGCGTCGGTGTCATTCATGGCGGAGTGTTCCGCGCTTGGCGCGTTTGTCTTTCTGGTTGATGGACTGATCAATGACGCTGGCGCGATTGTCAACTCGTACAGCGAGCAATTCGGCTGGTTTGATGTCTCAACTCTCAAAGAACCGTATCGCGCCGAAGGCAAAAAAACGATGGGCATCGAGCTTGCCGAGCAACTGGGCTGGAGACTGCCTGACGCGATTCTCTATCCGACCGGCGGTGGAACTGGCATCGTTGGCATGTGGAAAGCCTTCGATGAACTGGAAACCATGGGATTGATAGGTTCGGAACGGCCCCGGATGATCGTCGTCCAGGCGACAGGTTGCGCACCGATTGTCAAAGCCTTTGAAGAGGGTGTCAGGCACGCGCCACTCTGGGAAGATGCTGAAACTATTGCGCCAGGAGTGCGGGTACCTATCGCTATCGGTGATTATTTGATTTTAGATGCCGTTGCCGAAAGTGACGGACTGGCAATTGCCGTCACCGACAATCAGCTCCTGGAAGGGATGCATGAACTTTCCAGACTCGAAGGTATTCACGGTTCTCCTGAGGTGGGAGCTACCGTCGCGGCGGCGAAGATCCTCAGAGAACGAGGCGATCTCCGAGAATCCGATGAGGTCGTTGTTTTCGCGACCGGATCCGGTTTGAAGCATCTCGACCTGATACAGGGTGAGTATCCAATGCTGGTTCCCGGCAACCCTGAAAACGGAGCGTTGATTGAAGCTCAGCTCATGAGCTAGGCGGAACGGGTTGACATGCCGGACAAAACACCGTTCCACGTTGCGCGATGACGGTTCGTTGCAATGGCGTGCCGCATCGCAGGCAAGGTGATTCGGCTTTCCTACCGTAAATTTGGAGTGACCCTTGGTTGGTCCCGGCATCTCCAAGTCCGCTGCGGTAGTTACGAAAGGTCGTTCCGCGGTTTTCGATGGCGTGCTGCAGAATAGCGACGATGTTGGCGTGCAACTGGTACGCCTGTTTCTCACTGAGTGTGTTTGAAAGTGCGCGCGGGTGTATCTGTGACAGAAATAGGACCTCGTCGACATAGATGTTGCCTAATCCGGCGATTATCTGTTGGTCGAGGAGCAGCGCTTTTATCTGCCTCCGATAGCGCTGTAGCAGGCGGTGGCACTCGAGTTCCGTGAAGCAATGATCCAGGGGTTCAACTCCGAGTTTATTTTGAAACTCGCCCAATTGCTCTGGATTCAGCAGTTCGATCCTGCCGAATTTTCGAATGTCGAAAAAAGCCAATGCGGATTCGTCGGAGAAATTAAATATTGCCCGAAGATACTTTTTTTCAGGAGCGTCCTGCAGGTTGCTGAGTGCGGGAATGTATCGCAGTTCCCCGGTCATACGCAAATGAACGGAAATAGAATCGCCTGAGGACAGCAGCATGACGAGGTACTTTCCCCTGCGCTGCAGGTCCAGTATCTGCTGATTGGCGATCTTTTCGCCAAAGGTCCGCGGTGCAGGGGCTGCGAGAGTCCTTTCCCAGAAAGCTTCAAACGACTTGATCTGCTTGCCGGCAAGGATTGGCGTAAGCGTCAGTCGTACTGCTTCGACTTCAGGTAACTCAGGCACAGGTCGTCATACCGCAGGTTGCTCAATGCCACTGTAAGCTTCGGGGCGGCGGTTGGAGAGGGAAGGCAATTCCCGCCGAATGCGTTCGAGAGAGGTAAAACGCAGATCAGCCGCAATGACCCCTTCACCGTCTGGAGCCTGGGAGAGAATGGTTCCCCATGGATCGATGATGACACTGTGACCGTAACAATCACTATTTGGCGGGTGCTTGCCCCACTGTGCGGGAGCCAGGACGAAGGCTTGATTCTCTATGGCTCTGGCCTGAAGCAGCGTAATCCAGTGATCCTTGCCGGTGAACATGGTAAACGCTGCCGGTACCAGAAGAATTTCAGCTCCATCCAGCGCCAGTTGCCGGTACAGTTCAGGGAAGCGGAGATCGTAGCAAATTGAAAGCCCGACGCGATGGTTGCCGATGTTACCAGCGACGATTTCGTTGCCAGGTCTGACACCCGCCGATTCGTTGGCGGTGACGTTGCCAGTGATGTCAATATCAAATAGATGTATCTTGCGGTATTTTGAAATGATTTGACCGGTAGGATCAATTAACAGCGATGTATTGTATACAATGCCAGGTATCTCGGATTGCTCGTGAAATGAACCGCAGTGCAGATATATCCCGTGTTCCCGGGCAAGCGCCGAATACATGCGTGACAGAGAACCCGGAATCGGTTCACTGATCTCTGGTATCGTTTCTTTGGGACCGAGGTAGTCCACATACTCAGGTAAGGCAACAAACTTCGCTCCAGTCGCGGCAGCTTCTTGAATTAATTCTGTAGCCCGGTGCAAATTGTGAGTCTTTGACTCCTGGCTGTTCATCTGGACTAACGCAACGCGGAGATCGGGCTTTGACATATATGTACTCTTTCAAGTTTTCACGCCATTGATATCGATTTCGACACATATTTTAGAATTGAAACCTCGGATCGACGACATAGACCGTGGAACCACAACAATACTAGCGATCTGAATACAAACTGACATTCAACTGTTATACCAGCCAGGAACCAACTGGAACGATTGAGAGTTCCATCTCCTGGCATCTGTGAAACTCATTCCAGAAGCGGAGTAAAAGGATCAAGATATGACTGCGCCACCGAATTCAATATCAGAACAACTGAAAACCGATTTGAAAGTTGCCATTCGATCCAACGACACGGTTGCAAAAAATGTGATCCGATACACCCAGGCGGCAATGAAGAACAATGAAATCGAACTAAAACGCCCGCTCAACGAGGATGAATCAATCGCCGTTATTCGAAAGCAAATCAAACAGCGACAAGATTCGATTGAACTGTATAAGCAAGGCGGGCGAGAGGATTTGGCGGCAACAGAGCAGGCTGAAATCGATGTTCTGCAGAAGTACTTGCCAGCGGAAATGAGTGACGAAGAACTGCAGTTAATCGTCACCGAAACCGCTGATGAGGTTGGCGCGTCGGGCCTAGCCGATATGAAGCTGTTGATGCCTGCGCTTATAATCCGTGTGCAAGGCAAAGCCGATGGCCGCCGATTGAGTATGCTTGCGACGGAAGAACTCAAACGCAGAGCTTAGCATCGCCTAACACCCAAGATACTCTCATTCTGAACTGATTCTATATTGAGTAGGTGCACCCGATGGCCGATCAAGCGCAATCGCGATCCAACATAAACGCATATTCATCTAAATTCAATATGCGATTTCTTTCACGCGAAATCGGAAGAGATGGCACGACCATTCAGCAGATGATGCAACTCATCATCTTCGGAATTGTGGTGTTTGCAGTAACCGCTGGTGTCGTCCTGGTGGAATGGACTCCGGGGCAAACCTCCGTGCAAGTGGGTGAAATCGCCAAAGAAACATTCAAAGCGCCTGATGATGCGACATTTATTAGTGACATCCGTACCGAAGAGCAACGAAAAAAGGCGTTTGACAGCGTTGAAAACATCGTTAAGACGCAAGATGACAATGTTCGAACCGAGCAACTGACGGCACTCAGTAAATTTCTCGCCGATGCAGACGAGATTCGTGCTGAAAACAGCACTGAAACTGAACAAATAGCCCAGCTAAAACTCGCCCGTGAAGGGTTGGATTCTGCTGAGGCTGAATCGATACTGGCGCTATCTGAGTCAGCCTGGGCGGATGTCAAGGCTGAGTCAGTCGGGCTTGTTGACGAAACAATGGCAGAGCCGATTCAAAGCGACCAGGTGAATATTGCGATTGCTGATTTGCCCAATCAGACATCTTCGCTACTAACAACCACGCAGCGAGAGCTGGCAACTGCGATTTCGACGCTGTTCATCACTCCAAACGTGTTTATCGATGATGAAGCCACCCAGACCAAACGCCAGCAAGCTTCCGACGCGGTAACTCCGGTTCAGATTGAGGTGAAATCCGGACAAGCCATTGTTCGGGATGGTGACGAGGTGACTGCCGTCGAGGTTGAGGCGCTTGAAAAACTTGGACTGTTGCGAAGCTCACAGGATTTCGCGAGCCGTGTAGGCAGCGCTGGATTGATGGCTATTCTCACCCTCGCGCTGGTCGTCTATCTGTACTTGTTCAACCGCGATGTCTGGCGGGATCGGCAGCTCGTCCTGGTTGGACTGGTTGTGCTTGTGCCAGTGGTTCTCGCCCGGCTCGTTCTTCCCGATAACGACCTGCAGTATATGTTCCCGGTCGCCGCATCTGCGATGCTGCTGGCGATCCTGATGAATATCCAGTTTGCAGCTGTCATTGCTGCGCTGATAGCGTTGTATATCGGGGTGGCGACAACCTTCTCATTTGAACTTACCCTGACATACTACCTTGGTGCATTGGCCGGCGCTTTTCTGATCTGGCGAGCGGTTAGAACGATGACGTTCATCTGGAGCGGCGTTGGCGTTGCTCTCGCCATGTTTGGTGTTGCTATCTGCTTCCAGATCATCAACGAACAAGTAGATGCGCTTGACGCCTCAAGACTGCTTCTAGAGACCGGTGTTGCAGGGGCGCTGGCAGCCTCGATCACTTTCCTGTCGTTCAGCATTCTCGGCTCACTTTTTGGCATCACAACCCACTTGCAGCTGCAGGAGCTCGCCCATCCAAATCAGGAACTATTGCTGAGGCTCGCACATGAAGCTCCGGGAACCTATCATCACTCACTGCTAGTCGGTAATCTTGCCGCGTCGGCGGCAGTCAATGTTGGCGGAGACCCGTTGTTCGCCAGGGTTGCTGCGCTGTATCACGACATCGGTAAAATGAAGCATCCTACATTCTTTATAGAGAATCAGGCGAATCTGGAGAACGTACATAATTCACTGGAACCTTCAGTCAGTTCGAAAATCATTATTGACCACGTGCCCGACGGCGTGAAAATGGCCCGCAAGGCACGACTTCCCCGGCAGATAATCGATGTCATTGCTCAGCACCACGGCACCACGAGAACCGAGTACTTTTATCGTCAAGCGCTTGCAAACGGTGATGACCCGGATGAGGCTGACTACCGCTACGCCGGTCCGAAACCGCAAACACGAGAGACAGCAATTATCATGCTCTCTGATTCGGTCGAATCAGCCGTGCGTTCGATGGCCCAGAGTAACCGGCTGTTTGCCCCGGTTGAAGGGCAAGGGCGAGACGCAGAGACCAACCAGCTGGTATCCGTTGTCGACAGCGTCATTCAATCAAAGATAGATGACGGCCAACTCGATGAATGTCCGCTGACCTTCAATGACATTCAAAAAATCAAAGCGACGTTCGTTCAGATACTCGAAGGAATCTATCACCCTCGAATAGAATATCCAGCGGAAGTGAAACCAGGTACAACAGAGAGCCAACGAGCTTTGCATCAATCCAGTACGGAAGAGTTTGATTCGACACCTGCTACATCGGCTTCAGATTAAGCCGTGCAACTTGCTGTCGAGATTGTTGGCCTTGATCAGTTTTTGGTTGATGATTCAGACGTTGTTGGAGTAGTTGAGGCTTGTCTTGTTTACGCAGCTGAGCTCTTTGACATTCCAGAGCAAGAAACGATTTATGTTGTCATAAAAATCACCACTGCGTCTGAAATCATAGAATTACACCGTCAGTATTTTCAAGATTCTTCCATCACGGATGTCATTACGTTCCCGGCAGGGGAAGATATTGAAGAGGACAGTCATTTAGGAGATATCGCTATTTGCTACGAGGTGGCCGTGGAACAGGCTTCGGACCAACAGCACAGTGTTGTTCGCGAGTTGGTATTTTTGAGCCTGCACGGGCTCCTGCATCTGCTAGGGTACGACGATCAAACTAAAGAGAGTAGAGCAGAGATGTTGGATCTACAGGAACAGCTGATTGCCGACTACGAGTCGTATTCAGGCCAGTCAATTCCGTGACTTGTACCCGGCTCAGTGTGGTTGCGACGGTTTTCAACGAGTACGGTAGTCTGCCAGCATGGCTAGCGGCGTTTGAACAGCAGCACGTTCAACCAGCCGAGTATGTGTTTGTCGACGGCGGCTCGTCAGACGGAACCTGGGAACTTCTGGACGGATGGCAAGCGCCAGCGCGCAAGATACTTATTCAGAAACATGGGTGCTCGATTTCCGAAGGCAGAAATCTGGGAATTGAGCATGCATCAGGCGAGTTCGTCGCGGTTACCGATGCGGGAACCGTCGCCGCTCCAGACTGGATTTCGAACATAGTCGAACCGCTGTTAAATCGTGATGTTGATGTGGTTTCAGGATTTTTTGTCTCATCAGCTGACAGCGTTTGGCATCGAACCCTGGCTGCCACGACATTGCCAGACCTCAACGAAATCGCTCCAGAATCGTTTCTGCCTTCAAGTCGATCTCTGGCATTTCGAAGGTCGTGGTTCAATGCAGGTTTTCGCTACCCGGAGTGGCTCGACTATTGCGAGGACCTGATTTTTGATCTTCAGCTGAAAAAAGGCGGAGCGCGCTTCGAATTCGCTCCAAATGCATATGTGTCCTTCGAACCTAGATCCACGCCTGGCTCTTATATGGCGCAATACTATCGATATGCGCGGGGTGATGGAAAAGCCGGTCTCTACTACCTCCGACATGGAATTCGTTACTCTTCTTATGCGCTACTCATGATCGTACTAGCCCGTAGGCGTCCTCCTGAGTTAATAGCTATCGGAGCGATTGGACTGCTTTCTCTACACAAACCATTTCGACGACTAGTCATGAGACGAACCACTGATCAGCCGGTTATTCGGACTGTTGCGGAAAGTCAGCTAGTCATCCTGCAGCGCCTGGCCGGAGATGTCGCTAAGATGGCTGGCTTTCCTGCCGGTGTGTTTTGGCGATTGAAACGCTTCGGAATAGGTGGGTTGCGACTAGGCTGGCGAAATATCAACTACGACGGTTCGCTGTTACCGCGTTGATCTCCCGCCACAGCAGCTCGGCACTCCACAAAGCGGCTCGCCGGCGAATTTCTTCTGGAATGGCAGTAATAGTGTAGGTTCTGGTGGTGATCTTCGTCGGATGAACAAACGCGATTCCGATTTCAGCATGGGATTCGATCGGATTCTCGGATAGCTTAGACCGGACAGCCAAACCTGCAGACACCGCAGATCCAGATTGTTCGGCAATTGCCTGCGCGCAGTATAGAGCAACTGCCTCAGGCTCCTGTTGAGCGCTGTCCTCACTCGCGAACGCATAGGAAGTCGATCGGTCTTCACTTACCGTCGACTCGACAGATGGATCGCCCTGGAGCAGTTGTGCAAGTGCGCCGGACGATCCTGCTTCCCAGATGGAGATTGGCAAATTTTCTATGATCAATGGTTTTAATATCGCTCTGGCAAGAGAATCTGACGCTTCACCGTAGACGAATTGCTGAAGCAGTTCACTTATCTCATCAACTGTCGCGTTGACGGCAGCTAAAGCGACAGCATCACTCTCATGAGTTGCCGTAACACGGATGTGAACGCCATCACTTTTCGCATAGGTTGCAGTGATCGGAAAAAGGCGCGTCACAATGTGCTGAATTTCTCTTTCAGCTGCTGATTCGCCTATGCCGATTGTTTTCAAGGTCCTGGAACGGATGCTCTGATGGATTAATTCAGGCAATATGCCAGAGAGGATGGATTGTTGCCACATCAACTGGTTTTCGCGTGGTGGGCCAGGTAGCGAGAGAATGGCTATCTCGGACCGTTGTACGAACCAACCCGGGGCGGTTCCATTTGGATTCCTGATCGGTGTTGACGAAGGTATGAGCCAGGCTTGTTTGAGGTTCCGCTCTGGCATTGGTTGACCACGTGAGGAAAACAGCTGTTCGATCAATTTAACTTGTTCTGCATCTATCTGCGGAGTTTCGCCGCAATATGCTGCAATCGCTTCTCGGGTCAGGTCATCGCGCGTTGGGCCGATTCCGCCGGAAATGACTATGAGATCAACTGTCGTCGCGAGGCGGCTTATGGTTTCGATGAGCCGGTCTAGCGAGTCGCCTACCTGCACGACTTCAACAACTTCAACGCCAATTGACGTCAGTTCCTGAGTAAAAAATACCGCATTTCGATCGGTTATCAGGCCGTGGAGCAGTTCAGAACCGACAGACATGATTGCGGCGCGCAATTCAATTTCCTTGCAGATTGACCATGGCAGCTTCGGTGTCAGTCAACAGAAACACCCGGGCGCTGTCGAATGACATGCAAACACCTCATAATCTGTGGAGATTTGTCGTTGTACCCTCGGAGGGATTCGAACCCCCAACCCCTTGTTCCGAAGACAAGTGCTCTATCCATTGAGCTACGAGGGCTCGAATCGTGAAACGTACGTCACAACGTCTGACCCGAATTAGGGTGCCCCACGGGGCTCGAACCCGCAACCCCTGGAACCACAATCCAGTGCTCTACCGATTGAGCTAGGGGCACCATTTAACTGGAACAATCGAACCGTAAGCCGAGTTCAGTTCTATGTGGTCATCTATCTCGAGCCAGTTCCCTGGATCGGACTGAATGTCTGCTCCCTACCTGACCCTTAGCGAGTAACTTGCAAACGGGTCTACTCAGGATTGCTGCGGGGAGGATTGCCCTTTTCACCTGAGCTGTACCGGTTGATCCAGCTCATCGTTGTCTCTGTTGCTCTCATCTACCAGCAATAGATGCGAATAGATGCCAATCTGGACTATCGACGTCCGCCGGGCCCGTCGCCCTGGTTTTCACCAGGCACCCTACTCTATGCAGCTCGGACTTTCCTCTAACCTAAATCAGCGACCACTCGTACGATTGATTCCAGTTGCATTATGCCTGTCACTTGCATGAAAGGCATCCGGCGGTGCCGAAGGGGAGATTCGAACTCCCACGCCCTTACGGGCACTACGCCCTGAACGTAGCGCGTCTGCCTGTTTCGCCACTTCGGCATAACGCTCTTTCGAGCAGCACCAATTGTAGCATGATGGCGATCAAAGTTCGCTGCATACGGTGTGCTATAACCGCACGATGGAATCGGGATTATTCAGATGTTTAGGGGAGGGCAAACGGCATTAAAAGCTACATTTTGTACTCAAAATCCGACTGTCCCCTCTGTGAGGAAGCCGAGAACCTGGTTCGTCACTTTATCCAGGAGTCCAATCTGGAAATCATAGATATTATCGGTGACGAGGAGCTGGAGAATCAGTTTATTTTCCGAATCCCGGTTCTGGTGTGTGGCGATCGGGTGATAGCTGAAGGCAGAATCACACCAGCCGATCTCGCTGCCGTAAAACAACTTCCATCGAGATCGTAGCCGAGTAGCGGAGTTGATTCCTTGTCAGCAAGCCCAAACAAACCAGGCACCGGGTTCAAAATTTTTGCGATTGCTATGGTCGCAATTTTCGGCTTAGGATCCGTCCTTGTTATTGGCGTTTCTATCTTCGGTGGTGACGGCAGTGGCAGCGCGCAAGATGAAATTACTCCGGACCCAGGAATCGAACAGATAGCAGTCTTGACGACAGCCGTTGCCGAAGACCCTTCAGATGTCGAATCAGCAGCGTTGCTGGCAACGATTCTGGCCAATTCCGGTCAAGCAGCTGAATCTCTGACGTATTTTGATATTGCGGTTGCTGGCGATCCTGAAAACGGAAGTTTGCGTTTAAACTACGGCATTGCGCTGTACCGCACCGGAAATTTATTTGATGCCGAAGTTCAACTGCTAAAAGCGTACAGTCTTGAAGAGGAAAAAGCAGGCACCGCGTACTATCTTGGTCAATTGTATGAAAATCAGGAAAATCCGGATCTCGACGAGGCGATTCAATGGTACGAGAAGGTGATTGAAATTGGACCAGAGGACTCGCTCGTAGCCGGACAGGCTCAAGAACGTCTGGAAGCTATTGAAGCGTCAGCAACACCGACCGCTGAATAGGCTGGTTTATTCGTTTTGAGATTTCTTCACGTAAATCACCGGTACTTACCGTTTCATGGCGGTTCGGAGCAGTTTGTTCAGGCACTCGCCGAACATCAGGCGGATATCGGTAACTCGTCGACGGTGATTACCACGGATGCTTCAGATCTCGAGTATTTCTGGGATCGCGAAATGGCGTCAGTGGTCGCGCCAGAGTTCGAGGTACTGAATGGAGTGCAGGTCTGGCGGGTACCTGTTCGCCACATGCCGTTCAACAGGACGCTGTTCGCAGGTTTGCGAAGAACAATGGGATCGAGTCAAGGGTTGTTTGCGCATGCTGGAATCTACCGAGCTTTCGCCTCGGTACAACCATGGTTGCCAGATCTCAAGGCGACAATTGAGGAGTTGTCTCCATTCGACGTTATTCACGGGACAAATGTTGGTCTGGAAGGGCCGGCGATTACGGCAAACCGGTTAGCGCGAACCTGGGACACAAAGTATGTATTGATACCGTTTATTCATCTCGGCTCAAGCAGGTCAGCCAGCGCTCATCGCTATGTGACGATGCCGCATCAGCGAGAATTGTTTCAGACTGCCGATCTCATCCTGACCATGACGGAGATGGAACGAGCTTTCCTTATTGAGCTAGGCATAAATCCGCAGAAAACCGCATCCGTTGGCGCTGGAATTCACCTGCAAGACGTAACCGGAGGGGATGCAAATGCATTTCGGAAGAAATTTCAGGTTGAAGGTCACCTGATAGCCTCCATCGGGACACTGGCACAAGAAAAAGGGACGATTACCCTGGTTCGAGCCGTGCGACGATTACGGGCCGCAGGATTAGACATAACTCTGGTACTCGTTGGGCCTGCGATGACACAATTCAGTCGCTGGTATCACGGTTTACCAGCTTCGGATCGCGAAGGAATCATTCTCGCTGGCATTGTTAGCCCGGATGAAAAGCGAGATATCCTGGCTGCCATGGATCTGCTCGTGCTTGCATCCCGCACCGAGTCATTTGGCATTGTCTATCTGGAAGCCTGGGCGAATAAAAAACCGGTTATCGCGGCATCAGTCGGCGCTGTACCGGAAATCGTGCACCTCAATCAGAATGGTTTACTCGTTCCATTCGACGATGAAATGAAGCTGGCGAGTGGAATCCGGCACCTGATTGAGCATCCTGAATTCGCGGCACAACTCGGGGAATGTGGCTTTCTTTCAACAGCCGCCAATCACACCTGGAAAGCGGTTACTGATAGAGTGACTCGGGCCTATGAAAAGATGCTGGGTTACTCGATATGCTGAGGTGAGTGCGTTGTCCAGAGAAAGTCAGCGAATAGAGAGACAAGTCAGGCGCATCCGCGAACAGATTCTGGAGCAGCACGGATTTGGTCCGGACGACGAGATTCCACAGGACGTTGCCGATTCAGCTCTGGAGGAGGTTGCCCGCCTGGCGGTGACGAACGCCCACTGGGGTATTGTTTCGGAGACGCCAGTTTTCGGCCGGTTTATAGTTCTCTGGCGTCGGGCATTGAGAATAGCACTTCGTTGGTATGTCAATCCTATTGTGGAACAACAGAACGCATTCAATCAGGCGGTCTTGCGAGCGCTGTACGAATTGAAGTATGAGAACGAAGCGCGAGACACATCAAAAAGTCCCGAACAGGGTAGTAGGCAAGATCTCACGTGAATATTCTTGTGCTTCACAGCCAGGTTCCCTTTGTCCAGGGCGGCGCTGAAGTTCTTGTCGATGGCTTGCTCAAAGCACTTGAGGAACGTGGCCATGCAGCCGACAAAGTAAGCCTTCCGCTCAATTGGAATCCAGTCGGAGGTTTGCTGGAAAGCGCATTGAACTGGCGTCTGCTTACGTTGAAGGAATTCAACGGCCGAGCCGTAGATCATGTCATTTGCACAAAGTTTCCTACCTGGGCGGTCAGTCACCCCCGAAAATCGCTCTGGCTCATCCATCAGCACCGGCAAGCCTACGATCTCTATGGCTCGCCAATGAGCGAATTCAAGCCCGGAATTGATGGAAACAGTGTCAGGCAGCGGGTGATTGCAATAGACCGGCGAGAAATCGCTCTTTGCGAACCCCGATTTGCAATTAGCAAAAATGTGAGTGACCGTCTGCAAACGTATTGCGGTCTGTCGGCAAAACCGCTCTATCCACCGGTTCCGTTTGAGGGACTGAAGCCTGAATCGTTTGAGCCGTATATATTGTATGTCGGCCGTCTTGACCGTTTGAAACGAGTTCAACCCATTCTCGATGCCTGGCCGTTGGTGGATACAAGCCTGCGACTCGTTGTCGTTGGGGATGGCCCTGACCGGCGGAAACTGGAGGAGCTAGCTGCTCGTAGCAGGCATGGAAACCAGATAACGTTCACCGGTCGTGTGTCGGACGCCGAGCTTGTGAGGCATTACAACCGCTGTCGGGCTGTTTTCTATGCGCCAGTTGACGAGGATTACGGATACGCTGCGGTTGAAGCGCTCGCAGCTGGGAAACCGGTCATCACGGCTCCGGACAGTGGCGGCATCCTTGAGTTTGTGGAGCATGACCGAACCGGATTTGTGAGCGAGCTTGCCCCCGAGTCACTAGCCCGGGCGATCAATGCATTTGCCGTTGAGGCGACTGCGAAAGAGCTCGGTCGCCGGGGGCCAACGCGCACAGCCTCTCTGACCTGGGATCATGTCGTCAACTCGTTGATCGGATTCTGACATAGATGACCGAATCAGCAACAGGCAATCAACCGCTCCTCCAGTACGTGAGTCCGCTTCCTGATCTACCCACTGGAATCGCACAGTACAGCCGCGATCTGCTGGATGCCGTCGACGGCTACTGGCCGCTCAAAGTCTTCGGCGAGAAGGGTAGCCTGCCTCGAAACCGCAGAACAACGTCGACGACTTCCTGGTCTCGGTTTGACCCGAACGCTCCGACGTTGTTCCAGATTGGGAACAGTGAATTTCACGAGCAAGCAAACAAGCGTTTGCAGGGCGCTGCAGGCATCGTGGTCTTGCATGACACGGTGCTACATCACTCCAGATTCAGTCATTTCGTGCGAAGCGGGAATCCGAGCGGCTATCTCAGTGAGATACGTGCGTACTATGGTCAATCAGGCGCTGAGGTCGCCAGAGCATTCTTGCGCGGGCGTATTCCGGAGAACGCCGGTGATTTCCCGCTTTCCGAACCGGTGATAGCTTCCGCCCGAGCCGTGGCAGTCCATAGTCAATTTGCGCTTCAACAGGTTGAAGCATTGAATCCGGACGTTCCTGTCCGGTTGGTTCCTATGGGCATCCCGCTTCCACAGCAGACAACAAAAAAGCACGCGCGTAGATTACTCCAGATACCTGAGTCAGCATTTCTTATCGTTTCAGTTTCCCACATCAATCCGCATAAGCGAATACCGGTGGTTTTGCGCGCGATCCGCAGACTCAAGGAGCGAGTCCCTGAGGTACGTTGCATCATAGCCGGGACTCCGGCACCCCGGCTGGGCTATGAACGGCTGGTCGCAATGCTCGGGCTTGACAGCACCGTACAGATGCCAGGTTATGTGGCGGACGACACGGCAAGGCTTCTCGTTGCAGCCGCTGATGTCTGCGTCAATCTCAGGTATCCAAGCAATGGTGAAACTTCCGCGAGTCTGTTGAGGATGCTCGGCGCTGGACGACCAGTTGTTGTTTCCGATGGGGCGACGACAGAGGATCTGCCACCAGGAGTTGGAATCAAAATCCCGGTCGATCGGTTTGAGGAAGAGATGCTGACTGAAGTCTATTGGGCGCTGCATTCGGACGACCGATTTCGAACTGACGCAGAAATTGTAGCCAGACAGTATGTCGAAGAATCCCATACCATTCAGCACATGGTCGATGGGTACCGCACGCTCATTGAACGTGTCTATGGTATTCGGTTGCCTCCGCTACCTGAATCTCCAATTGAAGAATCCAGCGTTGTAGATATCCGTAAATCTGGTAAAAAACTACTTCGTCGAACATACATCGAAAAAAATGTTGATTCCGCTCTGCATGATCTGGAGCTGGCTGCCGATGCGACGTTACTTAGCGCGGTAGCGGAAGCCATCGTGGAACTCGATCTCGACCGCTTGCCTCGACGTGCCGCATCAGGGAGTAAAGACTACGATCAAACAATCCCAGTCAGTTTGCTGGATCGGATTCAATGCCCGGTGTGTGCTTCCTCGCTCAAGCATGCAAGCGACCAACTCATCTGCGCTGGTTGTGGATCTCGTTTTTCAGCCGTAAATGGAATTCCGGACATGACAAAAACTATCGAAATATAGAACAAAAGTTCTAGTATCATTGATATAATCTCCACCACTGTCGTTGAAAGATTCGTGAAAAGCAGCCAGTGTCCGAAATGTCTGACAGAATCGTAACCGCGGATACCCGAGAAGAAGATATCTCGCTCGAGGTAGGGCTTCGACCTCGTCGGCTCTCTGAATATATTGGTCAGGAGCGGGTAAAAGAGACGCTGTCGATTTTTATCGAAGCAGCTCAATCCAGGGGCGAGGCTCTCGATCATCTGTTGCTCTATGGTCCGCCCGGTCTGGGCAAGACGACGCTTGCAAACATCGTCGGCAACGAGATGGGGGTTAACGTCCGGGTATCTTCCGGACCAGCGATTGAGCGCGCAGGGGATCTGGTCTCGATTCTAACTAACCTTAGACCAGGCGACGTACTCTTCATCGATGAGATCCACCGCTTGAATAGGGCTGTCGAAGAAGTGCTATACCCGGCGATGGAGGATTTCGCCGTCGACATTATTCTGGGCAAAGGTCCGCATGCCCGCTCGATGCGATTGACACTGCCAAAATTTACCCTGGTAGGAGCTACGACCCGCCTGGCACTGCTAACCTCGCCGCTCCGGGATCGATTCGGCGCTGTGTTCCGTTTGGAGTTTTACGACCTGGAGTCAATCCTGCAGATTATCATGCGTTCTGCGAGCATTCTGAATACGCCGATTGATGCTGACGGCGGCCAGGAGATTGCGTTGCGATCACGGGGAACGCCGAGAATCGCCAACCGTTTACTGAGAAGGGCAAGAGATTTTGCCGAGGTTCGGGCCGATGGTGTCATCACCGGTGACGTTGCGGTGCAAGCAATGGAACTGCTCAACGTTGACGATCTCGGGTTGGATGATGTTGACCGGCTCATCATGGCAACGATCGTCGACAAATTTGATGGCGGTCCAGTCGGTGTTGACACGCTTGCTGCAGCAACCTCGGAAGAAGCCGATACGATCATGGATGTCTACGAGCCATTCCTCATTCAGCTCGGATTTCTCCAGCGGACACCTCGAGGCAGGATCGCAACAAAGCTGGCGTACAGCCATCTGGGTCGCGACTATCCGTTCGACGAGCTGAATCGTTCGCTTCAGCCTCCGCTTCTCAACGACATTTCTGATTGACAATGCGGCTGCCAATTGAAGAATATGATTACGACCTTCCTCCTGAACTCATCGCTCAATCGCCGGTAGAACCGAGAGATCACTCGCGGTTGCTGGTTGTTGACCGCCAGTCTCAGACATATGCCGATCATTTTTTCTATGAACTACCGGAGTTGCTTCGGACCGGTGATCTTCTGGTTGTGAACAACACCAGGGTCATTCAGGCGAGGCTGCTGCTCAACCGAACATCGGGTGGTCGAGTTGAGATGTTGTTTCTCAACGGAATCGAAGGTTCTCTCTGGGAGGTGATTGCGCGTCCTTCACGCCGCCTCAGAGTAGGTGAAGAACTGGAGATTCGAGATACGCTTGGTCAACCTGCGGGCAAATTCGTAACAATCGTCGATAAACTGGTAGATGGACTCGTTGTCGACCTGGAGGATCCTGCTGAAACGCTCGCACAGTTCGGCCACTTACCGCTACCGCCATACATTGAGAATCCGAACCTCCACGCCGATCAATATCAGACTGTTTACAGCAGCAAATCCGGATCCGCAGCCGCGCCGACAGCCGGTTTGCATTTCACCGATCAACTTATTGATCGGTGCCACAGCGCAGGCATCGAAATTGTCTCGATTACGCTTCATATCGGTCTGGACACGTTTCAGCCAGTGCGTGTGGAAGACGCCCTTCAACACAAGATTCACTCCGAATGGTACGAAGTACCGGAAGAGTCGATGTCACAGATCCTGGCCGCTCGTAATCGGGGAAACCGAATAATCGGAGTTGGCACGACCTCGGTTCGGGTTCTTGAAACTATGGCGCAACACAAACCTCTTGAGCGAGATGCCTCTGGCTGGACGTCGCTTTACATCACCCCGCCATTCAACTTTCAGCTGACAGATGGAATGATTACAAATTTTCATTTACCGCGGACGACGCTCCTGCTGATGGTAACCGCGCTTGCAGGGCGTGATTTACTCTTTGGCGCGTACCGGCACGCGATCGAGGAGCGATATCGATTCTATTCGTTCGGGGATGCTATGTTGATCGTGTAGGATCAGGCGATGTGGCTGTCATGAACTAGATTGGATGCACGGCTTTTTACCAATGGCAATGGATATAACAAGGGATAATGCCTGGGATCTACTCACCAAATACGTCGAAAATGAGTCCCTGCGCCGGCACTGCCTGGCCGTTGAGGCAAGCATGCGACACTATGCGGAGCTCAACGACGAAGATGTCGAGTACTGGGGATTCGTCGGGCTTACTCATGACTTCGACTTCGAAATGCACCCCACGCTGGACCAACACCCGATGGACGGCGTCCCCTATCTCAGAGATGAAGGGGTTCCGGAACCGATCATCGACGACATATTGAGCCATGCAGATCATTCCGGCGTCACCCGGGACACGGTGCTACGCCAAACGCTGGCTGCTGTCGATGAACTATCAAGTTTTATCGTTGCTGTTGCACTGGTTCGGCCGAACAAAAACATCGACGAGGTCAAGCCAAGGTCCGTCAAAAAGAAGATGAAGGACAAAGGTTTTGCGCGTGCAGTGAACCGGCAGGAGATGTTGGAGAACGCTGAGGCGCTTGGCATCGATTTTGATCAACATATCCTGAATGTTATTGACGGGTTGAGCAAAGTAGCGCCTGAACTAGGGCTTACAAATAATGAGCATGCAACTGTCGCATCACATGATTAGTGAACACGTAGGTGTACATTGAAGATTTTTTGTCTGGGACTGATTCTGGTAACGTTTGTGGCTGTTTCTT
>CAZNYB010000042.1:0-33319 GCA_964577155.1 uncultured Thermomicrobiales bacterium
CAACTAACGTCCAGGTGTCGTTCCCCTCGCCAACATAGATGTAGATGTAGGTGTCAATGTAGTCCAGGTTCTGGACCGAGATCGAGGTGGTGGCTGCGCCGAGTCCAGCTGACTCGTCACCATTGCCCACCCAGGGGAAGTAGATACTGTATTCCGTCAGGTCCGGATCGACCGCGCCTTCGTCGGCCGTCTGGCCAGGCGGGTCAGGATCCGGGTTGGGTCCGCCTTCGGTCCCGTCCTGGGCCGAGGCGACGCTGCCGAGAGCCGAAGCCAGCAGTACTGCCAGCAATCCCGCTACTCCCAGCAACCGTAAAAATCGCGATGGTTTCTTCAACAATGTCCCCTTTCACCGGTAATTGCACACACCTTCGTACGCATATACCTGACTTCACCACTATTAGCCGGTACACGGGTACAAGGAATCATCACTAAACCGATACTAACGTCATAGTTTCGTTTATAGAGGATTGCGCTGTCAAGAGATGGACTTCATTATTCCTGTCCACGATCGTGTTATGAGGATGACGTTTGCTGTTGAATGAACTCGGCGATGCGATCGATCGCCTGCTGTGCTTCGGGCATTGGGTCATCTTCCGGCAACAGCCCGGCAAGCAGGTGCCAGACGTGGACCATGTCCGGCCAGATTTCAAGGTCGATCCGCGTTCCAGCCTGGCTAGCGCGTTCGGCGAAGCGCGTCGCGTCATCCAGCAACGATTCAGCCCCGCCGACCTGGATCAGGATTGGCGGTAATGCTTCGAGATCACCATACAGTGGTGAGGCAAGCGGGTCATAGGGATCGTGCCCGTTCAGATAGACTGCTGCGTCTTCGAGCAACCCTTCTTTCTGAGCCAGGTGTTTCTCATTTGCTAGCGTTGTCATCGACTCACCGGAACAGGCAAGATCGAACCACGGGGAAAGGCACACAGCAGAGGACGGGAGCGGCAAACCTGCATCGCGGGCATTGAAGATGACCGCCAGCGCCAATCCCGCGCCAGCGGAATCGCCCGCCACAACGACCTGCCCGGCGGGTATGCCCTGATCGAGCAGCCACTGGTAAGCGGCGAAGGTGTCCTCCACCGCGGCTGGAAATGGGTGCTCCGGCGCAAGCCGGTAGTCGAGCACGAGCGTGCTGGCGTCCGAAGCTACAGCGATTTTGGCAGCCAGCGCCCGGTGGGTGGCTGGTGAACAGATGCGGTAAGCGCCGCCATGCAGGTAGAGAACGGTTCGCTGGGAATCGCTTGCACCATCGTTCAACTCAAGCCACTCGGCAGGCACACCGCCGGCATCAATCTCGGTAATGCTGATGTTCGACGGCAAGCCGGCACGCGCCATGAGCTCGTCAAAATATCGTCTTTGATCGTCGATAGTCGGGTTTTCTGGTAGAGATCTGCCACGGAGAATATCGAGCATGCGTTCAGAGTGATCCACAGATACCGGACACCTCTTTCAATCTGGCAAGGGTTCAAAAAGTAGTCCTAAATGAGCCCGATAGTGTCATGTAGCGAAGAATCGAGCAGGACTGCCTGTCAGTATAGGCGGTTTACCCCTGCGTGACCGTTCATCCTGTTTGCCAACTTGACAGGCAGGTGGAATCTACAAGTGGGACTGTGGTGGATACCGGCACAATCAAGCTCTGAGAATCAGTTTCCGGAACCTGCTCCGTCTCCTGACAGCATCCTGAGCCCGCATTGCTGCATACTTCCTCGCTATGAAACCATTTGCCAGTCTCACGGAGCGAGGACAAGGGTTGAGGTTGCGGGAGCTTGCCCTGGCAGCTCTGCGACACTACCCGATCGAAGTTTTGCGGCTGCGGCTGTTGACAAACCATTTCAACGCCATCTTCAAGATCGACGCAGCCAGGGGCGGACCGTATGTGCTGCGCATTAATGTGTCGGGCCACCGCACACGTCTGGATATTCAATCCGAGATGCTCTGGCTGGCGGCAATTCGCCGGGATACCGATATCACCGTGCCAGGGCCGGTCCCCAATGCCGATGGTGAGTTCGTCACCACAGTTGCAGCTGAAGGCGTGCCGGAGCCTCGTCATTGCGCGATATTCGGTTGGTTGGATGGTCGCAAGCCAAACCGTCAGCCTGCGTTAAGGACTATCCAGCGACTTGGCTCGACAATGGCCCGATTGCACCAACATGCCAATACATTCCAGCCTGCAGCCAGCTTCACCTCGATCCGTCAAGACACGGTCTGGACATTTGGCGATCCCGACGATCTGTTTGATGCGCCTGGCGCAAATGCGCTTTCCACCAACCAGCAAGCCATGTTCCGGGCAGCTGCTGACCGTGCCCAGCAGGAGTTTGATGACCGGTATGCCACACCAGAGGGACTGAGATTTCTGCATGCCGACTTTCATCTGGGAAACGTAAAATTGCGTCGTGGCGCGATCCAGGTTCTCGATTTCGATGACAGCTGCTGGTGCTTCCCGGAGCAGGACATTGGCATCGCGCTCTTTTACCTTCAGCACAGACCAGATTATCCAGCGCTCCGCGATGCTTTTCTCTCCGGGTATGCCAGTTGTCGGCCGTTACCTGGTCCGGAAGACGGGCTGATCGAGACAACACGCCATGCGCGCGGTTTTGGGGTGGCAGGCTTTGTCGCCCAGACGGAGAATCCAGCCATCCGAGCGATACTGCCAGACTTGCTGAACGGCATGGAACCAGAACTTCGAGAATGGCTCTGTTCCTGATTTGGCTCAGAGATGCTGGCAGACCGCTTTGTGCAGTCTGCACAAGTAACTGAGGGAAATTTGCAGGCAGCCGATGGACGCTGCCAGCGTTCGGGCGTAGGCTGAACGGCAACGTCGCAGAGGGGGCACACGCGATGACGAGCCGAGCGCCGGTCCGTATTCGTCCGGCGAAGATCGAAGATATTCCGGCGATCACGGAAATATACAACCAGGGTATCCGTGGTCGAAACGCAACGTTTGAGACGGAAGAGCGGACGGTTCAAGAGCGCGAGGACTGGCTGGCCAATCATGACCAGCATCACCCGGTTCTGGTTGCCCTGACCGGGCCAGGTGAGCAGGTTGCTGGCTGGGTTTCGGCGGATAGCTATCGCCCGCGCTACTGTTACCGGGGAATTGCTGAATTTTCTATTTACATTCACAACGACGCGCAGCGGCAGGGCGTCGGGGTTGCTCTGTTAGACGCCTTTATCCCGGCCTGCGACGCAGCGGGAATCTGGAAACTGGTATCGCGGATCTTCCCTGAGAACACTGGCAGCCGGTCGTTATTGCGAAAGACAGGATTTAAGGAAGTCGGCGTTTACGAGAAACACAGTTATCTCGAGGGTGTATGGCGGGATGTGATTATCGTCGAACGGCTGATCCCAGCTAACATCACCGAACCGCCACCGGAATGACCACCGTTGGATCTTCCGCTCCGGCTGCGCCTGAAGTGAAGCAGGCCAACATTCTGCCGTTGCTGGCAGTCGTCTTTATCATGGTCGGCAGTGTCAGCACTCTCTGGCCAATACTCACGCCCTATGCGAGCGATCTTGGCGCTGGCGGGCTGGGGCTCGGTCTGGTCGTCGGCGCGATCTACGCGACCCGGCTGGTGCTCGGCCCCTGGATTGGCCGGCTGGCGGATCGCTATGGCTACCGGGCATTGTTGCTGACAGGCACCTTGCTCTATGTGCCGATAGCTATTGTCTATGCCTCGGCAAGTAGCGTAGCGGTACTGGTCATTGCCCGGCTGCTACATGGCGTCGGATCCGCAATCGTGTTACCGATGGTTATGGCGGTGCTTGGCCAGCATAGCGCTGGTCGGAGCGGCGCAGTGATGGCGCGCTATAACGCCGCTCAGTGGTTCGGCTACGCGATCGGACCACTGGTTGGCGGGTTGATGGTGGCCTGGCTCAGCGCCGAAGCGGTCTTCCTGCTGCTGGCTCCGGCTGGAGTTGTTTCGGCGGTTGCTGTGTTGCTGGTCGACCGGCGTCTGATGACCGTTCCGGACGAACAGGCGGAGACTGATGATGGACGAACTGCACCGAACCGCCTCGATCGCCCGGCCCGTGCCCTGCTGGCATTTAATTTCATCGTTGCCCCGGCCAGCCTGATCATTCTCTCGTTCTTCCCATTGCTGGGTGAGGACCGGGGCTACAGCCCGGTGCTGATCGGTTTTCTCCTGGCGGTGGCCAGCTTTGTTACGGCCGCTTCACAACCCTTCTGGGGCCGGATTGCCGACAGTTCAGGGATCCGACCACTCCTTGTCACCGGTGGGATCGGCACACTGGTCGGTCTGGCGTTGCTCGGCGGGGTTGACCTCTTGCCGGTTGCGATACTGGCGACGCTTACCGCTGGCATAGCCATCGCCGGGCTGGTAGCCGGTACCTCGACTGCGGCGGTCGAAGCAGGTCGCAACCGGCGCATGGGATCGTACATCGGTTTGTTTCATTCGGCGGGGAGCACCGGACAGGCGATCATGCCGCTCGTATACGGGTTGCTACTGGGCGCAATTGGCGTTGGCGGGTTATTGATCGCGGTGGGAGTTGTCGTCGGTATCGTCTCGCTAACCTATGTTGTCGCCTTGCTGCGGAAGCCAGTTGTTACCAGAGTCGGAGCGTCTCATTCCAGCCGGTAACTGGCATCCGCGATTTCGCCAACGAAATCCGGGATGTTCTGGTGGCCGAGCTGCTGGCGAATAGCGTGGGCTTCCCCGGTATGAAACCAGTAATGGTAGATGTTACGCAGTATTAGAGTGCCGATGTTCTCGTCCATCGGTTCGCCATCGCGTTCGAAATGCCCGGCCAGCGACTCGTCAGTAACGGTCGCAAGGTAGCTATCAGCGGCGACGGTGATCTCCTGCCAGGCATCCCACATATCTGCCATTGGCGGTGTCGTCGCCGGCTTCCCATAACCGACGAGTTCACCAAGTTCCGGACATACGACAGTCTCTGGTCCCTGCGCCAGGTAGAGCCAGTAACTCTGCTCCTGCGACGCGAGGTGGCCGACGATCCAGCTCAAACTGTTCATCGGCAATATCCGTATGACACCGTCTTCTTCGGGTACGCCTGCAAACAGCCGTTGAAATTCACTCCGGGCAAAGTACAGCTGACGGACCAGAACGTGAGGCATAACTCTCCCTCCCTTTGGAGTACATTGAAATGGAGCGCATTGAAATGAAAATCCCTGACCTGTGCGTTCAGGTCGCACCGGCCAGGGTTATGAGTACACAGAATGATCCTCGTCCTACTGTCATGGACTTGAGGAATCAGTCCTCTTCCGGATCAGGGGAACGGACAGTCAGAAGGATTGCGACAATCATGATGGCGATGGTCAGCGTCGCGGCAAATATGACGGTCGGTGTCGAAGAATGATCTATATCGTGTATCGCCAGATTTGTCAGTCCGATGGTGACGCCAATCACGACAGCCATCAGAACGGCAAACAGCGGAATCACGAGTGAGAGTAGCCTGCGTGGAATCTTCCTGATGATCATAGTATCCGAATTCCCTTCCCCCGGTTGCCCGATCACCGTCGATAATACTTCGTTTCCGGTCGACAGTACAACTTTCTGTCGCTCAAACTAGCTAGCCTTCACGACCTGCTGCAGTTCACCGTGCGTTACAAAGATGAACGGCACCCGGACATCTTCCTCATGCAGCCCACTGTGAGTGCCCCGCATTCCGGCTGGCACTTTCCCATCTTCTTTTGTGACATCGTGCTGCCCGTGGTCGGCGTGGAGCATCAGAGCATAGCCGCTGGCAACCATGGCGGCGATCATCTGCCGTAGCTGGCTATCCGCGCTTGCCACTGCATCCCGGGTCTGCTGCCCCCAGGGACCATCCCGGTGACCGGCGTTGTCGACATCCAGCAGGTGAGTCAGGATGTAGTCAGGTTCGTCGGTGACCAGTTCGCAGAACAGGCTAGCCACCTCTTCATCACTATTGGAACTGGCCAGGGTTGGATGCTGACTGTGCGGCGATAGAAGAATCCCGACAGTTGACAATCGTTGAGCACAGGTGGCCGTTGACAGGCCGGCATCGGCGAGCCTGGCGAAGGTCGTGTCGAGTGTCAACTGCTGGTTGCGGTCGGTGATCCTGTGAGCTTGTGGCGATGCTCCGGTTGCAATGGTCGAAAAATTAACCGGAGTGATGGCAGGCAGCACCGACTGTAATTCCAGCTGGCGGATGCTTGCCAGCCTGTTGATTGTCGGGGTTACATCACGATGACACTGCCAGGTGGCGACGCCAAAGGCGTCAATGACGATATGCGCCAGGCGCTGCGTGCCGGTCAGCGTCTCCACCACGGTATCGAGTTCCGGTCTCTCAGCCGAGCGTGGAGGCTCTGCGTTCAGCAAAGCGGTCACCGTTGGAGCTACCGACCGCATGGTCCCGATCTGGCCAGAGCGGTCCGGCAAATAAGGTATCGCCTGTGCGCTTGGTGGTCCTATCCGACTGAAATCCTCGGCGAGAAGCGGGTCGCTCACTGGACAGCCTCGATTGGCAAGCCGGCTTCATGCCAGGCAACTAGTCCTCCACCGACGTTGACTGCATTGTTGACGCCAGTCTTGCCAAGCATGTCGACGGCAAACGCGGACCGGATACCCGTCTGACAGTAGACCAGAATGTCGCCTTCTTCTGGTAGATCGCCGGTTCTTGAAAGCAATTCTCCGAGCGGGATATTGATCGCGTCCTGGATGCGGGCATAGTCGTACTCCTCGATTTCCCGAACATCAAGGATAGTCACATCGCCGGCAGCGATTTTTCGCTGGGCTTCCCTCACATCCACCTCAGGTACCTTCGGCACCTGGCCAATTCCGTGTACCATCGCACTCCCTCTCCCATCGGATCCGTGGATCTGTAGTCCAGATCACTGTTTTGCGAGTGAACTATACTCAAGGTGGAGCCGGATGGCGGTCGAAGAGTTCAGATTCTCGTGCCGCGACAGGTCGCCCCGGCTTTTGCATGAACGTGCTGGATGATTTCAATACATATATGAAACCAGGAGCATCAAACAGTGTTAACGATTTTAATCTTGATCGGGGTTTTGGTCCTGTGGCTAGTGGCGCAGCGATTTGTGCTGCCCCGTTTGGGCGTCACCACCTGAATTGCGCCGATGCCGCGTTCGGAGAGCGCGCCAGCTGATAGCGTCACCAAAACCGATGAAGACTCCCAATCGTCCCCAATCCCGCCGGAGCTAGTCGACAACTCCCGTGTTGAGCAGTGACCAGCAGAGTACTGTTACCAGCCAGATAAAACTAAGCCAGGCCAGGTAGCAGGCCAGATAGAGCATGCCTGGCCTGGCTTGCAACCATGTCCCACCACGGTACAGCCGTAGCCTGGCTGTGCCCGAATCCAGCGTCAGCCCAACAGGATTCCTGAGACTCTCTGGAAGTCTGTTGAAGGCGCGAACGGCGGCTGGCGGCTGTGATTGTTTCCGGCGTTCTCGTTCAAGCAACTGTTCGTAGCTACGAGGGGAGTTTCTGGCTGCCTGCTCGATCTTCAGCCGGAGATGGGTGCGTGGCTGGCCACATTGCGGACAGAATGAGTCCAGTGCGCTGTAAGTTGCAGAGCAGACCGGGCACTGGATCTGCTTTTCATTCAATGAGTGATAGATGTACCAGTTCCTGATCGCATATCCAGCCCCTACCCAGGTGAGCACGTAGACCACACCAAAGGGGGCTGTCATCCAGTCTGGCGCTGAAGCCAGCATCCGGGAGACTGCCATGCTGACCGGCAACATAGCGATGAAGCCCAGTACGATGCCAAGGATGAGTCCCTGGCGATGAATGCGGTCGTGTGGTGATTGCTTGTGCTTTGATGAAGGGATTACAGCTGTCGGATCAGGCTCGATGCGAGCCGGGACGTTCAGTTCCAGGTTGTAGAGAAATGGCAACCCGACCGTTGAACGGTAGTGATTGATCCAGTTCTGTTCGTTTTCGCTCAGTCTCGACAACTCCTCGACGCGCTCAACAACGGTGAAGTTAAAAGACGTGTCTCCGTAGTGCCGCCAGTCCCGCTGCAACTGGCGGTTCGGGTGTCGTCCGCTGTCCAACTCCCGGCGGTGTTGTTCCCAGCGACGGTCGATGTCGGTTGAGCTGCCGACGTAGACCATTCCGTTTCTTGTGTTGCTGATGATGTAGATGCCGGATGCCATCTGCTTTTGTCCTGGCTACAATCCGTGTCCGTACAGAACAAAAGTAGAACATCTTGCCAGCGATGGCAACTCCGATCAGAAAGCAGGTTCCCTGCGTTCGATCGATTCGAGTTGATCGAAGTCACGGTCATAGCTATACATAACGGGAGGCTGTATGCGCTCCACGTAGACAGCACTTAGTGCATCTTCGATATCAAGCGTCGGATGACTGGCATATATATCCAGAGCACGCAGCATTGAACGTTTGTCTCGAAGTTTCAAGCCGCTTAGCGAGAGGATCGGTTTAAGACGAGCACTAATCTCTGCTGGTTCAAGCGCAAACAATCTTCGCGACTGCAACACATAGACAATTTCGGTAATGACCGATTCCGATGTTGTGATTTCCTCATTACCCTTTATCACCCGATCAAAGAGATGCTGGCAAGCAAGAGATTTCTTCTCAGACGCGACGTCACGAGGTTTGACGAGATAGTGGATAAAGATGTTCGTATCAGCGAAGATCAAGAAGGTTCCAGCTTTTGGATTGCCCGTCCGATTCGCTCTTCTTTTGCCACGCGAATCGCTTCTTCAACGTTGATATTGTTGTCCAACAGTTCTACGGATGAAAAAACCGTGCGAGCGGTGAATTCGGCTGGTCGAACCGTTACTTTCTCATTTTCAATAACAAACACCACTTTGTCTTCCGGCCCCAGGTTTAATGTGCGCCGGACCTCGGCTGGAAGAGTGAGCTGGCCTCGTTTCGTTATTGTTGCAATGTACTCTTTCACCAATTTCCCCTACGCTTCGGAATTGCATTGTTTCTCTGCAGGTTCTTGCATTTTAACATTTACAAGCCTTACCTGGAAATACAATGCAAAAACTTTGTCCTTGATGGCAAAGATGTTCCAGAGTTGAGTTCGGTCAGCGCTACCTTGTGTATGAGATGTAGATCGTTCGCAAAAAAGTTTTCACCAATCTGGCTGATTCGTCTCGACCGACTGCCATGAATGTTTTGATCCGAAGAGGAAGTCTGCAAGCATTCTATTGTTAATAACTATACTCCGGTATAGTATACTCCATTAGTGGCGACGTGAGTTGTCCTATCGATGGATGGAGATGGAGAAGCATGCCTGATATCTCAAACATGGACCCTGATGCCCGTCTTGATCTGATTGCTCGGTTGAAAAAGATCGAAGGGCAGGCGAGAGGGATCCAGAACATGATTGATCAAGGTCGAGACTGTGAGTTGATCATCAATCAGGTAGCTGCCATGCAGTCGGCAACCCGAAGCATGAACGGTCGCTTGCTTGAACTGTATGCGCTGTATTGCATCGAAAATCCAGAAGAATTCGGATCGACTGACAGAGCTATTTCAAAGATGATCAAGACAGTAGTCAGAGCCGCAAAGTAGTAAAGAGAGGAGAAAGCAAATGTCGGTGACCACTCAAACCGCCTACGGAGTCTCATCGGAGACGACACTAGGTTACGAAGAAGCCGTAGACCGGATTACTGACGAACTGCTAGCCGAAGGATTCGGTGTGCTGACGACAATCGATGTCAAGCAGACACTCAAGAACAAGCTTGATGTGGACGTTGATCGCTACATTATCCTTGGCGCTTGCAACCCGACGCTGGCGCACCAGGCAATTGAAGCTGAGCGAGAGATCGGTCTGCTCTTACCCTGTAACGTCATTGTCTACGAACAGGATGGCTCGACTCGCGTTTCTGTCATGGATCCAATCGCCGCGCTGGAAATTGCCGGCAACCCTGAGTTGGCCCCACTCGGAGCAGAGGCGAAGGCGAAGCTGGAACGGGCTCTCGAAAGGCTGCCTTAGCCTTCTTCGCAATTACGAAAATGCCAGGGGTGTAGTCCCTTACGCCCCTGGCGTTCATCCTGTACTTCAATTGCTAGAGACTGGCGCGAACCGCCTCGATACCGCTTACCAGCCGATCAATATCCGATTCGTCGTTGTAGAAGCCCATCGAAGCCCGAACGGCGTCCGGGTTGTTGATGTACCGGGAGACGTCACGGATGGTGACATTGTGTTCTTCGGCGAGCCGTAGCTTCAGATCAGTCGGTTCAATACCATCGACATTGAAGGCGATCAGTCCGCTAACTGCCTCTTTTGGCGTTACCACGGAGATGCCAGGCGCGTTGGATAGCGCGTCGTAGGTGTACTCGGCCAGATTCGTCATACGTTCGGCAACCAGATCCATGCCGATGGTGCTGGTTATCCAGTCGATCGAGGTCTGTTGTCCGACCGTTTGGGTGACGCTCTGGCCGGCGGTATCGAAGCGGGCTGCGCCGAGCGCTGGCGCGACTGTTCCGCCATGGTAGTCCATCGACCCTGGGACATTGCCTCCGGCGAAGGTCTGCTCGATAGCGCCGAGGCTTTCCGGACGGACATACAGGGCGCCGGTGCCTTCTGGTCCGCAAGCCCACTTCTGGCCAGGGCAGGCATAGAAGTCGACGCCGAGATCCTGCATATCGAGCTGAATCGCGCCAAAAGACTGCGCCGCGTCGACGGTCACCAGCACATCATAGCTACGTGCCATCTCGGCGATTTCCTTGACTGGCAACGTTGCGCCCGTCGTGTAAGAGATATGCGAGATGACGATCATCCGCGTTCGCGGATTGATGAGCTCTTCGAACTTCATGACAACATCGGCTGGGTCGCCGCCGCCAAGGCCAATGTCGGCCACCCTGGTCCGGACGCCGAATCGCCGTTTCGCCAGAAATGACGGGTTCAGGCCGCCGGGGTGTTCGATGTTGGAGAGGATGATCTCCTGACCCTGCTGCCAGGGGTAACCCATGATGGCGATGTACATACCTTCAGTGGTCCGGTGCGTAATGGCGATATCCTCCGGACGGGCATTGATCATCCGCGCCACCGCTTCACGGACACCCTGTTTTGCGCGGCCGATAGCCGGGAAGTGGTCGGCGTCGATGCGGTTTGGCGTCAGCTCTTTCTCATGTTCGACCCGCATCGCTTCCCAGGTGACTCGCGGCATCGGTCCGCAGGTGCCAGTGTTGAGATAGGCTGTCTGAAGAACAGCCGGCACCATCTCTCTGATCTCTTCTATTGTTGGCCTTGCGGTTGGCTCGACTGTCTTGAGCGCCGTTGCGCCGTCTGTTTCATGAGCGCTACTGACCTGTCTGAGTTCCGCCATCTGAAATACCCGCCCTTCAGAATACTATGCCTTCTTGACATTATTGCGGTGAATTCTCGTCAACCTGTCCGTTGACAGGCAACATGAGTAGATCCACCGACGGGCGAGTATACCGGAATATGGTGCTCAGCGATCCCTGGCAACACGAGCCCGCTGCACTGCCTCCGGTTAAAGTGATGCCTGAATGGCCTTGATGGCTTCAGTTAGCCGGTCAATGTCGTCGTCGTTGTTGTAGAAGCCGATCGATACCCGGGCTGCGTCGGGGTTACTGATGTAGCGGCTCACCGAACGGATGGTGACGTTGTGCTCGTCAACCAGCCGGTTTCTCAAATCAACCGGCTCGATACCGTCGACATTGAATGTGATGAGACCGGCCAGTCGTCCGACCGGAGTGATGACCTCCACTCCGGGTGTTTCCGCAAGCGCCTCCGCTGTTTTGCCGGCCATCTCCCGCACCCGGCTCTCGACCCAATCAAGACCGAGATCGTCAGTGATCCAGCGGGTAGAGGCAGCTTGAGCCGCCAGCAATGACCGGTTGCGGGCGGTAGTGTCAAATCGTTGTGCGCCAGCTGGCGGTGCAAACGAGCCGCTGTGAAAATCCAGCGTGCCGCCCATGGCCCCGCTGTGGTTGAAGATCGAGTCGACGAATCCGATGCTTTCGGCACGGACATAGAACACACCGCTGCCATCTGGACCGCACATCCACTTCTGACCAGGACAGGCGTAGAAGTCACAGCCCGCATCGTGCAAATCTAGCTGAAGCGCGCCGTAGGACTGAGCAGCGTCAACGACCGTCAGGACGTGGTGGCGACGGGCCATCCCACAGATCTCCTTCAGCGGTAGCTCAGCGCCGGTCAGGTAGGAGACATGAGAAAGTACGATCATGCGTGTTCGTGGAGTGATCTGCTCCTGAAAGGCAGCCACGATTTCCTCGGTCGAGCCACTGCCGTGACCAAGGTCGGCGATGCGAATTTCGAGTCCATAGCGACTTTTCGCGAGAAAGGCTGGCGTAAAACCGGCCCCGCCATGTTCGATGCTGGAGAGGATCAACTCATCACCGGGTTGCCAGCGCAATCCCATGATCGCAAGATACATCCCGTCAGTTGTGCTGTTCGTGACGGCTACTTCAGCCGGTTCGGCGCCTAACGCCCTGGCAGATGCCTCACGCACGTTCTCCTTCTCCTGACCGATACCTGGAAAGTGCCCGGGACCGATCCTGGCTTGCGGGTCGCTGAAATCCAGATCAAGCGCGGCTCTGGCGGCGTCGAAAGCGCGTCTGGGCAAAGGCCCACAGGTTCCGGTGTTCAGAAATGCGGTCTCAAGGACGGCTGGCACCTCATGGCGAATATCGTCTAACGATGGCGAACTCATGACGGACCTTCCTTCTGCTCCTAATTGCGATTGTGGCACAGTACCACAGGATGACTTATTTCCCGGGATCGTTCATACTTACCCTGAAGTTGACCGATGGATTAGTAACAGAGAGGTCAATCATGCCATTCGAAAAGATGGAAAAGAGTTCAGGTAACGTCCTTGGATTTAAAGTCGTTGGAACGATCTCAAAGGACGACTATGCGACCATGGTGCCGCAGGTAGAATCGTTGATCGCGAGTGAAGGCACGATCCGCCTGCTTTGCGATCTGACGGATTTCAAGTGGGAAGAAGTCTCAGCCTGGGGCGCTGACATGCGTTTCGGTCGTGAACACAAAGACAAGATCGAGAAGCTGGCGATTGTTGGAGATAGCCGCTGGCAGAGCTGGCTCTCAAAGCTGGCTGATCCGTTTTTCGCTGGTGAGTCACAGTACTTCGAAGTCACCAACGAAGATCAAGCCTGGGACTGGTTGAAAGAGTAGGATCGCACAATTGGCTGCTGGCCAAACCGCCACATCAACCAGGCAAGTTATTTGCTCCGGTGTGTGATGTTGACCTGGCCAGCTGATGTACCGACTTTCGCAAACTGCCACACCGACTAAAGCGCTGCCGCAAGATTGGAAGCGCGGCGCGGGTCGCGACCAGCCCAGATGAAGCCGTTATTCCGGTTGAGCCTCGCGACCTGAATGCCGCCGCCAACCGCCCAGGCATTGGCCGTTTTGACATTGTGCCCCCGGTCGGCGAGCGAGCCAAGCACGTAGGAGCCAAAGCGGTCCTCAACCTGCAACTCATCATCGCCAATCCTCATCTGATCACCCATTGACCAGCGTGGCGCGTCGATTGCCGCCTGAAGCATCATATCGAAATCAATCAGATTGCAGATGACCTGCAGGTTGTGCTGCACCTGTATGTTGGCCCCCGGCGTGCAAACTGCCCATATGTCGTCGCCTCTAGTCACCAGTGCGGTGTTTAGAGTGTGGACCGGCCGCTTCCCAGGCGCGAGTACATTCGGACTCGACGGGTCGAGCGAGAAACCAAGCATGCGGTTGTTGAGCATGATGCCGGTGCCCGGTACAACGATGCCTGAGCCGGCATACAGCGAGTGGATATAGGCCACGATCTGACCGTTTCCATCGGCAGCCACCATCGATGTCGTGTCCGGGTGGGCCGGGGGGAATTCAAGCACGGTGCTGCGCCGGGCGATGTCTATCTCGGCTGCCCTCCGCTTGCTGTCTTCTTTTGACAGGAGCCGCTCGACGGGAATGTCAACAACGTCCGGATCGCCAAGGTGACGGACCCGGTCGGCGAAACCCTGTTTGATTGCCTCGACTTGCAGGTGAACAGCGTCGGCGGTTCCTGGTCCGGTCTTAGCCAGATCGAAGTTTTCAAGCGCACCGAGCGCCATCAGCAGGATGATGCCCTGGCTGACCGGCGGCTGTCCGTAGACCGTTGCATTCCGGTAGGAGATCGCGATCGGATCTGGTTCCGGTGTGTAGTGCGCTGCAAGATCGTCAACGGTGAATGGACCGCCAGCCTTTTCGGACTCCTCCGCAATCCGCCGGGCAAGATCGCCTTCATAGAACGAGTCAGGTCCATCGGTTGCGATTGTGTTCAGCGTGTTGGCGAGATCTGGCTGCCGCAACAGGGTACCGGGCTCTGGCGGGTTGTTCTCCTGTAAGAATATGCGGCTGGATTCTTCGAACTCCCGGAAGAGATCTATCTGGAACCCGATCCGGGCGTTGACGGACGGGGTCACGACGAACCCGTCACCAGCCAGCTGAATAGCCGTATCAAACAGCTCCGACCAGGGTAGTTTGCCCCAGCGGCGGTGAGCCGCCCGCCAGCCATCCACCATGCCGGGAATCGATGATGCCCACCACCCCGACGCCGGGATTTCTCCCATTTCCTGGTATCGCGCCAGGTTTGCCGCCGCCGGCGCGGCTCCCGATCCGTTCACCGCGCCGATCTGTCCGTCGCTATCTCTGACCAGAAAGAAGACATCGCCACCGAGCTGGCCTGCCGTTGGAATTTGCACCGCCAGTACCGCTCCGGCAGCGATTGCGGCATCGACAGCGCTGCCACCACGGTCGAGGATCGCCAGCGCGGCCTGTGTCGCTTGCGGCTGTGCGCTGGATGCCACGCCCCGGGTGCTGACGACGGCTTCGTGCGGCGGATTTACTCCGTTTGGCATACCGGCTGGAAGGTTTGAGGCAGTCATGTCATCTCACTCACTTTTGTAATTCCAGTAGTTGACTGTCGACGTAGAGACGCCCCGCCGGGGCGTCTCTACCCGGTAGCAGATACCAACGACTTAACCATATAGTCTAAACATGGCTGCCTGATTTATGCTTCCCACACTTCTTCAAATATCCGGAGGTAGTTCTCGCCGAGAATTTTTCGAACATCATTGTCACTGTAGCCGCGAGCCAGCATCCGGTCGACAAAATTGAGCACCTCGGTGTAATTGGACCAGCCATTGATCGCTCTGAGCGGCGACCGGACATCGCTGGAGACATATTTGCGATATTCGGAATCAACCGAGGGAAACTCAGGCTCGCCCCACGGATCGTGCCAGTGGTCCGGGTAAGTGCCGAGTGACATATCTGTGCCGATGCCGATATGGTCGGTGTTGCCAATCAGATTGATCACATAGTCGACATGATCGATGAAATCATCAAGGGTTGGCCAGTGGGTTGTCCCGGCTTTCATGACAATCGGACCCCATGGCGCAAGACCGATGACACCGCCCTTGGCGACACAGGCTTGAATCTGGTCGTCGTCGATGTTGCGCGGGTTCTGAACAACCCCGTTCGGGTTGGAATGGCTGAAGACGCACGGCTTCTCGCTACGCTCGATGATCTGCATCGTCGCTTCTTTACCAGTGTGGGTGCAATCCAGCAGGATACCGACCCGGTTGCACTCCTCCACCACCAGTTCCCCGAAAGCAGTCAGCCCGGATGTCGTCCGGTCCAATGCGCCGTCGCAGATCAGATTGCTGGTGTTGTAGGCGAGGAGCATCATTCTGAGACCGAGCCGCTGGAAGGCTTCGACCCGGTGGAGCTTGTCCTCAATGAAATCACCGCCCTGGGCAGTGATGATCAGGGCCGCCTTGCCATCCCGTTTGGCGTCCCGGATATCCTGCGCCGTCTCGGCGACGATGATATTGTCGTTCTGCCGTTCGACCAGCCGCCAGAACATGCCCTCTTCCATCGCCTGGGCGGCCGTTGCGTGCGGTCTCCAGGCTGTCACCGCGTAGGCCGTCACACCGTGCCGGTTGGCGTTCGCAAAGTCAGCATCCGGCCAGATCTGCATGCAAGAGTCGATAAAGATGTAGTCGTGATCCTTATTGAGAATCGGGTGAAATCCCTTATTTTGTGTCGTCGCGCTCACCGTGCCGCGCCCCTTCCCCGTAGTCGAACTTCGTTTACCTCCGGCAGTGTGACAGATTCGAGCCTGCTTGCCAACAGTTGACCTGAAGTGCGATCAGCTAGGAAAATCAGGCGGCACAGGTCGAGCTAGCGAAGGAGCGCAGGGTGTTGAAACGGGCACAGACACAGCTGCTGCTGATCGTGCTGTACGGGCTTACCGGCGTTCTCTCGCTCCTTGCGCCTGGACTGACTGCCAGTCTGTTTGCCATTCCAGATGCCGACCAGACTGCCCCTGTGCTCTATCTGGTCCGCGTCTTTGGCGCATCGGCGCTGCTGGTGGCCTTATTGCTCTTTTTCTTCCTCATGAATTTCGACGCCAGCCGCAGGCTGATGCTGACGCTAGCGATCTACGAGGGTGTCATCATCGCCGCAACCTTGCTCTCCTTCGTCCGTGACGATCTCGGCGGTTCAACAACGTTGGTAGTCGTCTTCGGTTCAGCCGTACTTGCCCTGCTCAATACCTGGGGCAGTTTTTATGCCGAACGCGGCGTGACGGAGGAGGGGTAGGAGCAGTACCAAGAAAGTGGAAAGATGGTTCGGAAGAGTGTGGAAGGGATAGCAGATTGGAACAGACCAACGCGGAAGAGCCAACGGCTTTCAGATCGATCTGTTCCCTCTCTTGCCAACTTTCTTTGTACTTTCCGGTCACTGCCCAGGCTATTCCGGAAACGCCGACTCCTTGTTCGGGTAGAGTTTTTCTCCGGCTTCGATCGGTACTTGCAGCCAGTTGCTGAATGGCGGCAAGGTGCAGGTCCAGTTGTCGTTGTACTGGCAGTAGGGCCCGTAAGCGTAGTTGAAATCAACCGAGAGTTTGCCATCCGGCCGAACCTGGGGATCGACGGTCCGGCCAGCCCCGTAGGTTTCCTTGTTGCTGGTTGCGTCCTTGAACGGGATCAACAGCCGGCCCCGTTCCGGCTCCCGAAAGACGGTTAGCGTCACTTCCTGTTCGCCGACGGTGAAGGTGATCTCGCTGTGCGGGATGTATTCCCGGGATTCACCTGATGTCGTTCCCAGGGCTACAGGATCGTGCGAGATGTCTTCGTTAGGCTCAAGGATGTAGGCTAGGTCGGCATTTTCCGGGTAGTAGTCAAGCGGGACAAAGTTGGCTTTTTGTGTTTCCGTCAGCGGCGACTCGTCGTTTGTCCGCATGAACTCGTCGCGCCGGGCGCGAAATCGTTCTAGCCGGCTTGGCCGTTGTGTCGTTGTCATGCTTCCTCATTTCCTCGATCAAGCGAGTTTTCTGTTGAGCGTCATTCCAAAACTCAGGAGACTCAGGACGATTGCCGTTCCAAATACAGCGACACCATTCGGGATGTGCAATGCCAGGCTGACTCCGCTACTGCGTCCGGAGTATCCCAAACCAATCTGAACAAAGATCAGAGCCAAGAGCAGGCCGCTCCAGATGAGCATACGCCGTTTGTGCTGAAAGCCGGAAACAAACGCCAGTGCGAAAAGAACCAGGGCTAGTAAGAAAAGGAAGTTGGCGACCATCTCATGAACATTTACCAATCCCGATCGCCCATCAAAGGTTCCAAAACCGGACAAGACCGGCTGGACCAGCGTCAGGATCAGGGTACCGACGACGATCCATCGAAATGCTTGTTGCAGCTGCTGGCTGTGCCGAACGAACCAAGACATGTAGCCTTACCTCTTACTTCTTGAAATCTGCCAAGATCGATATACGAACTCATCCTCCGGCGAGAGTATAACGTCCGGCATCGTGATGTCTTCTCTGTGAATGTTAAAGCTGAGGCTGAATTCCTGCTTCCAAATTATTTTGCGCAAATGATTTACCGAACAGTTGCTGTTCAGATTGAATCTCAGTCCGACCGGTACTAGACTGGAATGGGAATGGTGATGTGTGCAAAGAGAGCAGGAGTGTGCGAATGGCGTCCGAACAGCAATCCAGCAACAACAGCTACTCCGCGCGGCGTTCACACCGTCTGGTGATGCGAAGCGAATCGGCGCTGGACCTCTCCAGCGATTTCTGGATGCACCGGCATTTCAGAGCAATGGCCGCCCTTTACAACTCGTTGCTCGCCGAAGCTGGCATTTTGCCGGGTGACACTGTACTTGATCTGGGGTGTGGCAGTGGAACTCACTTCGAGTGGTTGGCGGACATCGTCGGGCCCGAAGGCAAGATCATTGGCTATGACCCCGAAGCTGACAATATCGACCTGGCGAGAAAACGGATCGCCGGGACACGCTACGAACGGCAGATCGAACTCCAGCGCGGCAGCATATCGGATGAGCTGCCGTTTAACGACGGCTATTTCGACTCCGTCTGGTGCGCAGGATCGCTGCAGTATGTCCCTCAACCGGTCAATGCCATTCGTGAGATGATGCGGGTGGTCCGTCTTGGTGGTCGAGTTGCGGTGCAAGATGTCGAGATGAACTCGTTGCTGCTCGGACCAATGCCGGATGATCTCTTGATTGGCTTGAAAGGCTCGTTGCCACGGGGCTGGACAGATCCGGGTCATACAGAATTCGTCGACTGGCTGATCGGACACAAATTGCGCAGCTACTTCCTGCGGGCCGGCTTGCGGGAGGTTCGGGGCCAGCTGCGAACACGGGTCTATGTGCCGCCGTTTACCGACGATGAGCTTGGCTTCCTGGAGGTCGCCATTCCATACCTCTGCACCGAATCTCCCGGTATCGGCAACCTGGCCTACCGGCAGGTGCTTGAGCTTCAGGATCTTGTCGATCCGGATTCCCGCAGGTATCTCCTCGAACAGCCTGACTTTATCTTCGTTGAGGGGCGGGCGCTCGCGGTAGGCCTGAAGTAATTCAGGCTAACGCACCCGTTGACAGACGGTGATGATCTCGTGGGAGTCCGGCGTGACCGGTCGCCGGTCCCAGAAGCCGTACTGCTCGTTCACCTTGAAGCCATATCTGTCGAGCAGGTCGTTTAGCTCGTCAACCCTCCTGAAGCGCAATGCCACCGTCCCTGATTCGGTTTCGCCACTTTCACGGATTGTGCGGCGCATGAAGAAGTGTTCGAGTTGTGATTCCGGGTCGTAGCGTACCTGAGTCGATACGTCTACCCAACGGCCATCGGGCAGCTGAAAGCTGCGCCAGTGCTCCTCTTCGCCGAACTCGCGCGGCGAGGTGAGCGCGTCCGGGTTGCGGGACTCAAACGCGAAGTAGCCACCGGGTACGAGATGGTCCCGGCTGCGCTCCAGAAAGTCATCCTGGTCGCTGTCCGTCAGGAGATGCTGAAATCCGTGGCTGGTCATCAGCGCCAGCTGGAATTGCCGGCCGAGTTCCATCGTCCGGCAGTCGCCAAGTATCCAGTCGATATCTAGATTACCCGACAAATCCCTGGCACGGCCGAGCATGCCCCGGTCAATATCCAGACCGGTGACATCGATGCCGGCTTCGGCGATGGCACGCGTGAGACGTCCGGTGCCGCAAGCGATATCGAGGACCGGCCCGCCAACGCGTTGGGCGATCTCGAGAAAGAAGTCGTCATCGGCTGCCCATTGATTTTCGGCGTCATACCATTCCGGGTTGTCGTACTCCGAGAGGTTGTCATCTATCGAATCTGTCATACATTCCTTTTCAGCAGGTCGTTCACAAGAGTCGAAAACTGAGAAAGTGTACGTTACGATGTGGAGGCAGAGCTTCTAGTGAACAATTCAACAAGTCTGGAGTAGCACAATGACAGTACGCGACAGACCACCATTTCGAGCCGACCATGTCGGGAGCCTGCTCCGTCCGGAGTGGTTGCTTGACGCCCGCGCTAGCCGAGAGCGCGGAGAAATTGATGCAACCGCGCTACGTGAGCTGGAAGATCGTGCCATCCGGCAGGCGGTTGAACTTCAGGAGTCAGTCGGACTGCAGGGCATAACCGACGGCGACTACCGCCGGGCATACTGGCATGTTGATTTCATGCTCGGTATCGATGGCGTCGAGGAGATGGAGGAAGCGGAAACCGTTGGCTTCCAGAACAGCGATTTCAAGCCGCCGGTCATGGAAGTCCGGAGCAAAGTCCGTCACTCCCGGCCAATTATGGGCGAGGATTTCGAGTTCCTGAAGTCAGTGACGGACAGGACGCCGAAGATCTGTATTCCGTCGCCAAGCGTCGTCCACTTCCGCGGTGGCCGGACTGCGATCCGTGAAGACGTCTACCCGGACATGGAAGAATTCTGGGTTGACCTGGGCGCTGCCTACCGGGCGGAAGTGCAGGATCTGGCGGCACGCGGCTGCACCTATCTCCAGCTGGATGATGTCACCCTCTCCTACCTCTGCGACGATATGTTGCGAAAGACGACCGCCGACCGGGGCGACGATCCCGATGAACTGCTGCTGACCTATACAAACGTTATTAACAGCGCGCTCGAAGACCGGCCCGAGTCGCTGACCGTCACGATGCATACCTGCCGGGGGAACTTTCAGAGCGCCTGGATGGCACAGGGGGGCTACGAGCCGGTTGCCGAGGTGATGTTCAACGAGATCAACGTCGACGCGTACTTCATGGAGTATGACTCCGACCGGGCCGGAGATTTCGAGCCGTTGCGTTTCGTGCCAGATAACAAGATCGTTGTCCTCGGTCTGGTGACCTCGAAGTTCCCTGAGATGGAAGCGAAGGACGATCTCAAACGCAGAATCGAGGAAGCGACTCAGTACGTCTCTATCGACCAGCTCTGCATCAGCCCGCAGTGCGGTTTTGCCAGCACCTACCACGGCAATCTGATGACCGAAGAGGATGAGATCGCTAAACTCCGGCTCTGTGTCGAAGTTGCCGAGGAAGTCTGGGGCGGAGTGTAGCAGTGAGTATGCGTTTGACGCTGCTAGGCACTGGATCGCCAACGCCGTTGCTGCACCGGGCTGGCTCGAGCTATCTGGTGCGCCTGGATGAGGAACGACTGCTCTTCGACTGCGGTCCGTTCGCGGTTCACCGGCTGCTGCAGGCAGGTGTGCCGCCCGCCAGCATCACCACACTCTTCCTGACGCACCTGCACTACGATCATGCCGTTGACTATGGCTATCTGGTGCTCAACCGCTGGGATCAAGGCGTGGGTCAGATACCGGAACTGCCGGTCTATGGACCGCCGCCGGTCGCCGAAATGACTGACCGGTTATTCGGACCTGCTGGCGTCTGGGATCCGGATCTGACCGCTCGAACAGCGAATCCAGGAAGCGAATTTGTCTACGAAGTACGAGGCGGAATCTTGCCGCGACTACGGCCTCAGCCCGCCGTCACTGAAATCGGTCACGGCGACGTCGTGGAATCCGAACACTGGACGGTTCATGTCGCAGAGGTTGTCCACGTCCAGCCGCAGCTCACCTGCCTGGCATACCGGCTGGAGGCCGGAGGAAAGAGCATCGTTTTTGGTGGCGATACCGCGCCGACCCCGGCGTTGACCGAACTTGCCAGTGGCGCGGATGTTCTACTTCACATGTGTCACTTCGTGAGTGGAGCCGTCGTCGATTCCCGACTGACCGAGACCTGCTCGGGGCACCTCGATTGCGCCCGGACAGCCAGGGACGCTGGCGTACAGACGCTTGTCCTGGTGCACATTACCGAACAGGTTGAACAACCAGGCACTCGGGAACGTGTGCTACATGAGGTCGCCGAAATATTTCCTGGCCGGATTATTTTTGGTGAAGATCTGCTCGATGTGCCGCTGGATGATCCGGGAGTTGAGTCGATCCGGTGAGGAACGTCATTATCTGTGTCGAGGCAGCGCTTGAAGCGCTGCTCACCGAAGCGGTGAGGTACGACGCCGTCGTTGTTAACAACCATGGTCTGTTCCCGTCCTGGGTCAGGATTGTCACCTCTGATGCTGGGTATGCCTGGCAGAACCTGAACAACCATCAGCCGTAGAGGCGAACCTGAGATCAACAGTTGCCTCGTTTCCAACGCTCGCCTTCAGCGAATGAGTTCTTCGATACCGTCCATCAGAGAAATATGGTGGGTCTGCATGCAACATGCTGATTTGTCCTGTTCCCATTCGATTCTCTCAACTAAACTATTCCAATGAAAGTGAGCCGCACATGTTAGCCCGAGCACGGGCTGCATACGAGCAGTATCGAATTCTCGTCTGGGCCTGCCTGCTGATCTTCGTCAACCAGATCGGCTTTGGCAGCATCGTGCCGGTCGTGCCGCTCTACGCTGATTCGTTCGGCGTCAGTCAGTTCCTGATCGGGATGACGATTGCCATCTACGGGCTGGCTCGATTTGCCATGAACGTGCCGACCGCGCGAATCGCCGACGCCTATGGTCGCCGGGTGGCGCTGGCAATCGGCGGCAGCTGCACGGTTGTCGGCAACATTATCTCCGGATTTTCCGAGGTCTACTGGCAGTTTCTGGCCGGACGTCTGGTGGCTGGCGCTGGCGCGGCGATGGTCATCACCGGAACGCAGATCGTAGTGACTGACATCTCAAAGCCGTCGAACCGTGGTCGCATGCTGGCGATATATATGGGTGTCTTCATGTTCGCCGTCGGAATCGGTCCGGTGCCGGGCGGGTTCCTCGCCGAATGGATCTCCCTCTCCGCGCCGTTTCTGATCTACGCCGTTCTTGGCAGCGTTGTCGCCTTGCTCGCCTGGTTCAAGATTCCAGAAACCCGCGATGAGGCAACGCTTGCGGCTCGTGTGAACCGGGTGACGCCTGGCATACGCGAACAGTTCAGAATCCTTACCGCCAGCACCGGATTTCTTCTGGTCTCGATGGTGGCCTTCACCCAGTTTTTCGCCCGCACCGGCGGACTCTTCAATTTGATTCCGCCGCTGGCAGACGACAAGATCGGGTTGAGTCCCGGGCAGATTGGGCTTGGCCTCGGGTTGATCAGCGTTATGGGTTTGCTAATCGCCTACCCGGCCGGGGTACTGGTCGACCGGTTCGGGCGTAAGATCGTCATCGTCCCGAGCGCGATCCTGGCTGGTGTTTCGATGTGGTTCTTTGCCGTTGCGCCGGACTACACCGGCTTTCTGCTCGCCTGCGGTGTCTGGGCGGTCGCCAGCGGCATGGCTGGCGCTGCGCCAGCAGCCTACGCCGCCGATAGCGCCCCGCCGGGAATGAACGCCGCGGCAATGGGCACTTTTCGAATGCTGGCCGACTCTGGCTATATCCTCGGTCCGTTGTTGCTGGGGTTGACAGCCGATCTGATCTCCGCCGAAACAGCGCTCTATATTGCCGGCGCGATGGTCGTCACTGCCGGACTGGCGTTCGCAATTCGCGCCCCGGAGACCTATCGCCGTGCCGATCAGCTCGCTGACTCTTCTGAGGCCACCGCATCGGATGGCTGACGAACCAGACGAAAGAATCTTCACCTGGCTCGTCAACCACATATCGCACCGATTGAATGTTAGCCTACGGTCTGGCCGTAGCTACCGCCGGGAAATTGCATTGCCAGAACGGGCACGGGTATATTGTGCTACGATACGCTTCTCTCACACCTGTGTGTTCCCCAAACTGTACGCATGAAACAGGCTCTGTCCGAAGATATGTCGTCTCAACTTCACCGCCACCATCAGCCGTTACTCACCGGACGTGATGCCGAGCGTGAACAGCTATCGGCATTGCTCGATGAGGCGTCGGCTGGTCATGGCAGGCTTGTTCTGGTATCCGGGGAGGCTGGTATCGGGAAAACGTCCCTTGTCGTGGATCTTGCCAGGCAGGCGGAAGGCTGCGGGGTGCTAACGCTGTCAGCCGGCTGTTACGATCTGACGACAACTCCTCCCTACGGTCCCTGGATCGAGCTCTTTGCCGGATACTCTGCTGACCACGATCTGCCAGTAATGCCGGAACAGCTGCGGGAAGACAGCGGCATGGCGGGAATCGAGTCCCAGGCGGCTCTGTTCAGGTTGGTGTACAGGTTTCTCGCCGAAATCGCAGCGGTGCGTCCGCTGCTGGTTGTCCTTGAGGATCTGCACTGGGCGGATCTGGCTAGCCTGGAGCTGTTGCGCTACGTCGCACGCAACCTGGATGATGCGCCGATCCTGCTGGTCGCGACCTATCGTGAGGATGAAATTACCCGCCGCGATGAGCTGTTCGAACTGATTCCGGTTATCGTCCGAGAGAGTCTGGCACAGCGCATTCACCTCGGTCGACTCGACCGACAGGCAGTTGAAGAGATTGTCGATTATCGCTATGCGCTTGGAGCCGAGCTTGCCGATCGTCTGGTGGCTTACCTCTGGCGACGCTCCGAAGGCAATCCGTTTTTTATCGCTGAACTGCTGTACGGCCTCGAGGACGATGGGCTGCTACTTTGTCGTGAAGGAGTCTGGGAACTTGGCGATCTGACGGAGGTGCGCGTTCCGTTTCTGCTCCGTCAGGTGCTTGAAGCGAGGTTACAGCAGCTCAAGCCTGAGACACGGGCTGCGCTTCAGATCGCGGCGGTTATCGGTCGGGAACTCTCACTTGATCTGTGGCAGACCGTTTCCGAACTGAGTGAAGCCGCGCTTGACGCTGTCATTGACGAGGCGGTGAGGATGCGCCTGCTGGTTGAGACACCGGCTGCGCCGGGTTTTCACTTTCGCCATGCATTGTTGCAGGAAGCCCTCTATTCGTCGCTGATTGTCAGTCGACGGAGACGGTTACACCGGCTGGCTGGTGAGGCGCTGATCGCGCTTTCACGACCCGACCCGGACGCAGTAGCTCACCACTTCGAACGGTCGGATGACCCGCGGGCTGTCGAATGGCTCCTCAAAGCCGGCATCCGGGCTGAATCACGGTACGCCTGGCGAATCGCCGCTGAAAAGTACGAGCAAGCACAGATAATTCTGGAACGCGATCCCCAGGCTGCCAGGTCGCGAGGCTGGCTGCTGGCCAGGATCGGTCACCTGCTGCGGTATGCGGACTACGAACAGAGCATCGCGCACTTCGAGGAAGTCGATCTGGTCGCGAAAGAGGTCAGTGATCCGATTTTGAAAGCCTTTGGCCTGTCACACTACGGGCTGCAACAGTGTTTTGACGGCCAGGTGGACGCGGGTCTCCTCAAAATGGAGGAGGCTGTCCGGATAGTAGATGAAGCTTCGGCAGAAGAGAAAGTGCAGGCGAGTGCGGCGATTTTGTCACTCTTCCCTGAACACGTCCTGACCAATCCTCGCCTGGTATCAGGCAGTTCGATTCTCAGATTCAGCGTGCTGGATTCGATCAACGTGCTAAAGCCCATCTACGTCATGTGGATGTCAGGCGCAGGCGCTGGCCGGCTGCAGGACGTCGTCGATATTGGAGAGCCGTTTGTCCGCGAGGTATGGGCTGCAACAACGGATGAGTTGATTCGCAGCGACGTCTGCCGAGACGCCTATCTGGGACTCGCGAGCGCAAGTGAGATGCTGGGGCTACCCGAACAGGCAACGGTCTGGAGTACTCGTGCCCTTGCGGCTTATGAGGCGGTTGGGCACTACGCACTCGTTGCCAGTACCCTGTCGACCAGATTGCGGCATCTCATCCACTTCGAAACGGATCAGCTGACCGAGCGGCGTCAGACAGCGCAAGCAGCCGTTTCCGCGGCGGAACGTGCCGGTGGTACCTGGATGTCGAAGCACCGCTCAGCACGTCTGCATGGCGTACTGCTTGATGTTGTTGAAGGGCGCTGGGAAGAGGCGCGTTTGCTGATTGCCGACTCGTTGCACGGAAAAGCCGGCGCGGACAAGCGTTTTCGCGAGATGGTCTTCAGCACGCTGGCGCCAGAGTGCCCGGAACTGGAACCGCTCGCCTGGGACTACATCGACGAGATTCTCCCCGATGGACTGACGACGAACCCGGGATCCACTTTTTTCGATCTTGCGGTGGCCGCGCAACGACTGGCGGTTACCCTGTCATTGGATGCCGGTGATCTGGATCAAGCGAAAGCCTGGCTCACGATGCACGACAAGTGGCTCGACTGGGGCGGCGCGGTACTCGGCAGGGCACAGAGTGGGTTGCTCTGGTCCCGGTATTACCGTCTCTCAGGTGACCTGAAGACCGCCAGCTCGAAAGCGGACCTGGCGATCTCCGAAGCAACGAACCCGCGCCAGCCTTACTCACTGATTTCTGCCTTCCGGGAACGCGGGATCATTGCCACTGGCGAACAGCGATTTGCTGATGCTTCGGAGTGTCTCGCCGCGTCATTCGCACTGGCCGATTCCTGCGCCCTTCCCTATGAGGTTGCTCGCACCAGGCTCGCACTGGCTGAAGTCGCCATGGCAACCGGGGAGATCGACCGTGCTTCGGATCTGTTGTCGCAGGTGAAGGAAACCAGCGAATTCCTCGGCGCGAAAAAAACGCTGCGGCATGTGGAAGCGATTCAGCGTCAACTCACCCGGGCGGCTGACGAACTGCCAGCCGGGTTGACGCAACGCGAACTGGAGGTGTTGCGGCTGGCCGCCGCTGATATGACGAACCGGGTTATTGCCGAAGAGCTCTTCATCAGTCCACGCACGGTTAGCCAGCACCTCCGCAATGTCTATAGCAAAATTGGCGTGAACAGCAGAACGGCGGCCGCGTTGTGGGCCGCCGAACGTGGATTAATTTGACTTGTCCAGGCTAGTCGGCGACGCCAACGCCGCCAGCAACGATCGACTTGATGTCGTCGATGAAGATCTGATTCCAGGTATCCATGTTAGCCCAGCGGAATGAGGATGAATTCGCCCGCACTGCCTCGCGTGTCTCATCCGGCATGTTGGCGTAAGAACGGTTCGCGCCTTCCAGGTGCGGGTTCTCACGCGCAAATCGAGCCGATTCAGCAGCCATGAGGTCGGTGACCCGTGCCGGTCGCTCGATGAAGTAACCCAGTTCATTCCAGTCGCTATCGTAGATCACAAAGACCGGGATCGATTTGTGGACTCCCTGATTCAGATAGCTCTCAATCAGATCGGTCTTGTCGCGCTGGAAGACGCGTAAATCGACTGCGTCGGATACCTTGCTGAGCTTGATCATCACTGGCATGAACTGCACGACGTCGGTGCACCAGTCTTCCCCGATGGCGGCGACTGAGATCGGGTTATTGCTGAAGAAGTCCAGATCTTCGGCGCTAAACTCGTTAGCTTCGACGTTCTCGAGAAACTTCTCCCGGTTGGCTTCAACAATAGCCAGGTACTCGTCCGCGGTCATCCCGCTGGCGTAGGTCTCCTTACTGATCGGCATCGGTTGTCTTTTCCCTCTCTGGTAGACAGTTGACTATTCGATGGGATTAAACGACGCTAACCCTTGATCTATTCCAGACGCGATTCAGGAGAAGGTAGTGCAAACAGCGAATCCGGGCACTGCACAATGTTCCCGACTGTGATGAGAATTCAGTGATTTGCGGTTGAGATGGATGGTTTGGGAGTAGTTGCGCACAAAAATCGGGGCTGCTGGGACAGCCCCGAAGTACAGGGAGGGAGGGAAGAGATTAGAAGTCCAATAATCGACTTCTCGTTCAGTTTCAACACTTCCAGCCAGCGGGCAAAACGCTGTAGTTTCCTGGCGAGGTACGAACCTACGTGTGCGCCGAAGCGCAGCGACGTTTGCCCGACCGGCTGTCCGTGTGTTCCAGGAAGATTGACTGAAAAGCCTGGGTGGAGACTCAGCCGTCTAATCCCCCGGAAGCTGTAGCTGTCGTACTTGATTCCTGCGCTTCAGGCGTCGCCGCGTCTAGTACGACACCTGACTCACCTGAACCTTAATCGAGCTTCGATCCTCCTGTGGAGTGACCGTACACCTTGTACGTACACTACAAGTCCTATTGTACGCGCTTGTTCCGATTTGTCAAGAGGGTTAATTGAGATTTTGAAATGAACTCGTTTACGAGCGTAGGAGAAATGTCCAAAGAGCGTGTAGTAAGCAGTACAATGAGCAGGTGAATTTCAAAAGGAATCGGTCCCCAACACTCGTTTGTCTCATTGGTCCGCCAGCGGTTGGCAAAACGACCGTTGGACGGGAGTTGTGCCGACTTACTGGATACAAACTCTTTCACGGGCATGTGATTGGCGATGTGCTCTCGCAGTACTTCCCGTTTGGCACACCGCCATTCGAGCAACTGGGGCAGACCTGGCGGCGCATGTTCTTCGAGGAGGCGGTCAAGGTTGGTCTGAACCTGGTTACAACAGTTGCCTGGCGCTTCGATGTCCCCGCCGACGGCGATACTATTCGCAGCTGGTTGCACCCCTATGCCATGAGCGGTCGCGTATGCTGTGTTGAGTTGCAGGCTCCCCTGGAAGTTCGGCAGGAACGCAACAAAACTGAACATCGCCGCCGGCTAAAAAACGCCTACTGGGTAACGGAAGCGTATCTTGAGGAAATTCATCGAACCTACTGCTACGATAGTCAGCATGATTTCCCGCTCAATTACCCCTATCTGCGATTGGAGACGGAACATCTCCCGGCTTCAGCCGCTGCAAGTCGCATCGTTGATCGGTTCAATTTGTCGCGTCTTGAGAATTCCTGAGTTTCGCATGATGAAGCGTAAGCGTGTTCCACGATGATTGGTCATGCCTCGATCTTGGTTGCCGAGACCCGAATCGGCTAGTCTCCAACGGAAAGCACCACGTTCCCCATTTTATGACCTTGCTCGACGTAGCGGTGCGCTTCGACTGCCTGTTCCAGAGGATAGGTTCGGTCAATGACGGCTTTGAGCTCTCCGCCCTCGATGAGTTCTCGAAGGAAAATCAGATCCTCCGGTGGCGCGCCTGCGAATGATGTGATGACCGTTTTGTCAGTCCGCCGTGATGTCCAGATAGCGCGCACCATCTCCGAGACCTTTGGGTTGGCGAGCAGCAGCCGCCCGCCCGGTTTGAGAAGATTGAGCTTGTCGGTATACGGAGTAACGCCAGCGACGTCCAATATCACGTCGTAGGTTGCTCCGCTTTCGGCCAGGTTCTCTTTTGTGTAATCGATGACCTGGTCTGCGCCAAGTGACCGGACCATGTCCAGATTCGATGTGCTGCAGACGCCGGTGACCTCCGCGCCGTAGTGTTTGGCTAGCTGGACAGCGACTGTCCCGATGCTTCCCGACGCGCCTATGATCAGCACTTTCTGGCCGGTGCTGATCTCTGCCAATCGCAGAAAGTGCAGCGCGTTGAGTCCACCGACCGGTATTGCAGCAGCTTCTTCGTAGGTGATGCTGGGTGGTTTGATGGCGACGGCTTTGTCAGCCGCCAGGCATTTGTAGTCGGCATATGCGCCAAAGCTAATGCCGGTCGTCGCAAAGATCTGATCGCCGGGCACGAACCCGCGCACGTCTTTGCCGGTGGCTTCGATCTCCCCGGCTAGCTCCTGGCCGGGAACCAGATGTCGCGGTTTTGTGATGCCGAGATACAATCGCAGTGGAACCCAGAATAGCGGCTGGATCTTGAAGCGCCGGACCTCACAATCTCCGGAGGTCGCCGTGGTTGCCCGCACGCGAACCAGGATTTCATTGTCCTTCGGAACCGGCTGCTCGATCTCTTCGAGCTGCATCACCTCCGGTGGCCCATATCGCGTACAGACGACCGCCCTCAATTCACTCTCCCTAAACTATGTTCGGTTCCCGGCTTCCCACTCCCCACTGTTCCCTATCCCGATTACTCTCTTGCCACCTTCTTTCCCACTATCCCTACATATACACTCGGATCAGGATATCCCCAGGTTTGAAACCATTCATCGCATTCTGATCGTTGGGACTGGCGGTGATGGCGACGAGAACGTCCATGTGTGCCTTAAGCAACACATCGTCGTTGCGTTGGGAGAGTGGCTCGCGGATCTCCAGCGCCCCCCGGGCTTTTAATCCGACGTTCATAAACCAATTGACGGTATCAATCGGAATCTGATCCCGGCTGATGTCGTGTCGTTTCAGCTCGGTCTCGAACGTATCCATCACATTCCGATGGTTTTCAATGCCGTAGTCGTCAAGATATGCGCGGTTGTCACAGGCTGGCAGCAGAATGTCGTGTCTCCCACAGCGATCTTCGATGATCGTGAACATCTTGTTGCGCCGGTTTGAATACAACCCGTGGCCTTCCATGAGCATCATTGAGTGGTTAATTGAACGGGTGTGAGCCGTCGAGAGATACTCGGCATGATCATTCAGGTTGAAGGCGGTCATCACGGCAACCTGTTTGCCAAGCATGTCGGAGATCTGGAGAAACTGGTCTTTTTTCACATCAAAGACGGACGCCTGAGCCGGTCGGATCTGCATTGCCCGTCGGGTCATTCTTCCGGCCAGTGGACCTAACTGTGTTGACATCGATCACTTTTCCTTGCCTGTGTTCCGGTGTTGTCTATGTTGCACGATCGTTGAATCTCTGATGACGCGTATTACCGTCGCGGTTCAATCATGCCAGAGGCGCGAGCTAATTGAAATCGTCAGCATCATGGATGGCAATCCGGGCTGCGACAATGACGATTGACAACACTACGAAAAGCGAAACAACCATTTTCATACCCCAGGCTAGGTACGGACGAATAGTCGCCTGCGGGAAAATGACTGAGAGGATTTGAATGCAGATGACGATAGACACCGTCCAGAAAATCGCCAGCAGAAACAGGGCGATAAATCCTCGCTTGAAGGACGGTTCTCGCCTGCCGAAGAGCAGCGGCGGGTGTAACTCGCCAGCTTTTCGCGCCTTCACGGATCTGCGGTACATAAACAGTCCCTGAGCGAAACAAAGGATGAGCACAGTGGGCATGACCAGCCTCAAGACGGACTGACGCTCCAGCTCTGACCAGGTTATCTCGGTATGCTGGACCTGGTGTGGCGCCCAGAAGAGTATCGTGCCAGTGATGAGTGCAACTGGCAGAGCGATCGGTAGCGAACGGCGCAATGCGTAGCGATACGGCCCATGCGCTTGCCGGGGTTGAAGATCTTCATCCGGTTCGTTAGCTGATTCGTGCCGTCTCTCTGATTGATCTATGACCCATTCCACCTGCCAAACACGAGGCTGGCATTCATTCCGCCAAGTCCGAATGAATTTTTGATTGCCGTACGGATTTCTACTTCCCGTGCGCCCTCTGGCACATAGTCGAGGTCACATTCAGGGTCGACCGTTTCGTAGTTTATTGTGGGGTGAATGATGCCGTCACGAATACTGAGAACGGTGGCGACGCATTCGATAGCTCCGGCAGCGCCCATAGCATGTCCCATCATCGACTTGGTGGAGTTCACCGGGATCTCGTAGGCGCGTTCTTCACCGAGGGCGAGTTTGATAGCCCTGGTTTCGGCGGCATCGCCAAGCGGGGTAGAAGCGGCGTGAGCGTTGACGAAGTCGATATCAGCTGGCTCAACTCCAGCCTCTTCCATTGCCATGACTATGGCCTGTGATGCGCCAACCCCGTCGGGTTCCGGCGCGATCGGGTGGTAACCGTCATTGCTAGCCCCGGAACCGAGCAGTTCCGCATAGATCCTGGCTCCACGGCGCAGGGCGTGTTCCAGATCTTCAAGCACCAGCATTCCGGCTCCTTCGCTAATGACAAAACCGGTTCGGTCGGCGTCGAAGGGACGGCTGGCGAGTTGCGGTTCCTCATTGCGGGTTGAGGCAGCCTTCTGGATCGCGAAACTGGCGATGAACATGGGGAAGACTGAATGTTCCGCGCCACCGGCGACCATCACGTCTGCTTTCCCTAGCCGGATGAACCCGGCTGCGTCGGCGACAGCCTGTGAACCGGTGGCGCAGGCGGTGCTAATTGCAGTGCTGGGACCGAGCATCCTGAACGCTTCAGCGATGTGGTAGGAGCACATATTAAATGGCCAGGTAGTCATGAAACGCGGTGAAATACGCCGGTAGCCCCGGGTCACAAAGGCGTCGTTGGCCTGGATAATATCCCAGAATCCTCCGCCGCCGGTCCCGGTGACCACACCCGACCGGTGCGGATTGTAGTCATCGATGCAGAGACCGGCGTCTTCAATTGCCTCATGGGCGGCAGCCATACCAAAGCTGGCGTACCGGGCGAGATTGCGAGACGTTTTGTGGTCGAGAAACGGCAGTTCAGGGGTATCGGTAATCTCACCAGCTATCTGAACCGGCAGATCACCCATATCAAATCGCTCGATCGGGTGGATGGCCGATTCGCCAGCTAACAGACGTTGCCAGGTTTCCGGAGCGGTTCTTGCTAACGGTGTATACGCGCCGACACCTGTGATCACGACCCGGCGCAGGTGATTCTTATTTGTTGTAGAGTGGTGGCTCACGTTGCATTCTCCTCAGGAAAGGCTGCAAACATCAATGACGGCAAAGAGGATAGTACCAGAATCTCTGGCCTTATTTGTGGCTGTGGCATGATTGGCCGATGTCGGTTTTAAGGATAATCGACACCATTTTGAGGAAACGAAACAATCTGAACAATGCACATTGAAATTGGTCTTGATCCTGTTCTCCTTGAGGTTGGCGGCATAGCCATTCTCCGTTGGTACAGCCTGGCGATCACGCTGGCGATTTTTGCTGCCATCGGTGTTTCCTGGTCTGAGTTTCAACGGAAAGGGCTGGATACTACCCACTTTGGCGCAGCCGCCGCCTGGACCGTAATCCTGGGCATTATCGGCGCGCGGGTCTTTCATGTCGTAGATGACTGGAGTTTCTACAGTGAGAACACCGGTCGCATTCTTCAGGTGCAACGTGGCGGTCTTGCAATCTGGGGCGCAGTCGCGTTCGGATTTATCGGTCTCGTCATCAGCTCGATCCTCTACAAACTACCGTTACTCAAAATCGTCGATGCGATGTTGCCGGGGCTGGTGTTAGGTCAGGGAATCGGCCGGTTCGGCAACATCGTGAATGGAGACGCCTGGGGGAAACCAGCAGCAGACGATACCTGGTTCACCTTCACCTACACAAATCCGGATGCGTTCATTCCCAATTCGCTGCTTGGCGTTCCGACTCACCCGTATCCGGTTTACGACATGCTGATTAATTTCATAATATTTGGCTTCCTCTGGTGGGTTCGAAAGAAAAACTTGCCGGATGGGGCCATTCTCGGGTTGTATTTGCTGATCTACGGGGTGGCTCGTTTCTTCGTCCACGGCGCTTTCCGGCAGGAGTCTGAATTCGCGTTCGGCATGCAACAGGCGCAGGTGTTTTCGCTCATCGGCGCTATCATCGGCGCGATTGTGTTGGTCGTCATCTTTGCCCGGCAGCGTTCAAGCGGTGAAGATACAGCGTCGGCAACGGGAACGACGTGACGTCCCGGTTCAACTTGTCTTGTTGGTTGCTGAGGCCTCCAGGGACCTTCACCTAATCTATCCGACAGACGTAGAATGTGCTGCAGAATTGTAGCCGTACGACAAACGAATTCGGGCGCTGTTGATGGAACATCTGCTTTCAAACGGGCAACGAATTGACCTTCCGGATCATGATGCGTTCTACCGGCTGCTGACCC
>CAZNYB010000043.1:0-32024 GCA_964577155.1 uncultured Thermomicrobiales bacterium
ATCTTGTTGTAATCTGGTGGAGCGGGGGACGGGACTCGAACCCGCGACAGCCTGCTTGGAAGGCAGGTACTCTACCAGCTGAGTTACCCCCGCAAAGAACCGGTCGGGGTGAGAGGATTTGAACCTCCGACCTCAGCGTCCCAAACGCCGCGCGCTGCCAGGCTGCGCCACACCCCGAACCAAGACGTTGAAGTATAAGTCTCTCCAACGAATGGTGTCAAAGCTCCATCGCTGACTGCGGGTGGATCCGCACAAATCGCCGCTTGCCAGCTTGAAGCACGAATGGTTGCTGGCTATCGATTTCAGCAGAGGCGTCAGAAACCGGTATACCGTCAATACGTACTCCACCCTGATCGATCAACCGTCTGGCTTCAGCGTTGCTGCTCGCGAAATCGACGGCACGGAGGAGAGCGATGATCGGATGCGGCAATGCGATGACCATCTCCGGAATATCATCTGGTATTTCCCTGGATCGAAACACCGAGTCAAAGTTCGATTTGGCGGATTCGGCTTTTTCTTTCCCGTGGAACGTTGACACGACATCGAGCGCCATCTCTTCTTTGATGTCTCTGGGATTTGTGCCGTTAGCGATGCTAGCCATCATCGCCGTGACCTTCGCTTCTGAAAATGAGGTGACCAGCTCCAGGTAGTTCGGGATCGCTGAATCTGGAATTGACATCAGTTTTCCGAACATGTCGTCTGGCGCGTCGGTGATGCCAACATAGTTGCCCAGACTCTTCGACATTTTTTGTGAACCGTCTGTTCCTACCAGAATCGGAACGGTCAGGATGTTCTGTGGTCGTTGTCCGGATTCACGTTGGATGTCTCGGCCGACCAGCAAATTGAAGGTCTGATCGGTGCCTCCCATCTCCACATCCGACTCCACCGCAACGGAATCGTAGGCTTGCATCAACGGGTAGAGCAGTTCTACAACCGCGATAGGTGATCCACTCGAATATCGCTTGCTAAAGTCATCTCTGGCGAGCATTTGTGCCACTGTGAACTTGCTCGCCAGCCTCAACACATCAGTCAGATCGAAATCGCCAAACCAGGCCGACTGAGGACGGATCTCCGCAACCTCAGGGCTGGAATCCACTACATTGAAGAACTGGTCAAGGTAGGTCTGTGCGTTTCGGTTTACCTCGTCTTCGGTGAGCATTTTTCGTTGAGCAGAGCGACCCGAAGGATCACCAATTCTGGCAGTCCAGTCACCGACGATAATGACGACTTTGTGACCAAGCTCTTGAAACTCCCGAAGTTTTCGCAAACCAACATAGTGCCCGAGATGAATATCCGGTGCGCTCGGGTCAAAACCCATCTTGACTCTCAGTTGTCTGCCGGATTGAAGTTGTTGTTCAAGATCCGCACGCACTTCAACCTGTTCTACGCCATGCTCCAGAAGGTGAGTGATCTGTGCTTGATCAGGTTTTGAAATATCCACCGTTGTTCCGCTCATGTTGACAATTCTCCGCACCCTAACTCAGAGGAAGTCTGCCTTAACACGTCCCGTGTTTGCTCCTCATCCCTGGCAATCCGGGCGACAAGATCTTCCGCGTTATCAAATTTCATATCTTGACGAATGAACTCAACGAACTCCAGATTGAGGTGATGGGTATAGAGATCTCCTGTATAGTCGAGAAGATGGGCTTCAACTTGACGCTTGCCGTCTTGAAATGTTGGACTAGCTCCGATGTAGACCATTGTCTCAAAAACGTCGTCAGGAGTTGTTGGATCTGACGCGTAGGCGGCATAGATACCGTCACCCGGGATGAGTTGCGTTGCCTCTATTTGCAAGTTCGCCGTTGGATAGCCAAGTTCCCGACCTCTGGCGACACCCTCGCCGACGACGCCCTGAAGGACGAAACGCCTGCCAAGGGCAAGATTTGCAGCGTTAATATTCCCGTTGCGGACATACTTTCGTATCGAAGAGCTACTGATTATCCCGTCGGCGTTGGCAAGCCGATCGATGACAATTCCTTCGAACCCGTGCTTCTTGCCGTACGAGATGATCGTTTCACCGTCACCTGACCGCTGGTGACCGAACTTGAAACCTTCGCCCACGATCAATGCTTGAGGAGTTGTCGTATTGCTCAGGATCTCTAAAAACTCAATCGGGCTTAAAGTGGCGAATTCCTGATCAAATTTGATGGTCGCAACCCGGTCAATGCCGTGGTATCGAATGAGTTTAATTTTCATTTCTGGTGTGACGATACGGTTGAACGGGTCCTGCGGTCGAAGGATTTCTATCGGGTGAGGATTGAAGGTCACTGCCAGTGAACCTATACCCAGTAATTCAGCTTTATTGGCGACTGTGGACAGGAGGTGCTGGTGACCGAGGTGGACACCATCAAAGTTACCAACCGTCACAACTGAAGGGCGGTCAGGAATAGTCAACAGTTCCTCAATGGCTGGCAGCTGTCGCCAGTTCATCCGATGCATCCTTCAGGTAGTGGTTTGAAACACCAGTTCTGGCGTCAACACAACCGCGCTGTTAATCTGGCCAAGTCCCAGAAATTGACCAAGACAACTATATACACGTACGGATGCTGATGTGTTGGCCGGTCCGTTCTTAAGTGTGATTTTGCGACCGTTCAACCAGTAGATTGAGTCTTCCGTAGAGAGTACGATGGCATCGCATGATGGTATTACAGAGGCTGGATGCATGGCGATCTGGGACCAGCTGGATCGAACTTCAATTTCTGATAGTTCATCAAGATTCCATGCCTGACTCAGGTGATAGTGACCCACTTGCGTTCTGCGAAGAGCGTGACAATAGCCGCCCGTACCGAGCGAGTTTCCAATATCGCGTGCCAGGGAGCGAATGTAGGTTCCTGTGCTACATGCAATGTCGATGTAGAGATCTGGCGCTGCATAGCGAACAATATCCAGCGAGTCGATCCTGACCTGTCGAGTTGGAATCTTTACCTGTTCGCCAGCCCGAGCTCGTTCATAAGCTCGTTTGCCGTCAATCTTGATAGCTGAATAGACCGGTGGGGTCTGTTCGATCATACCCATGAATGACGCTCGTTGTTGCTCAAGTTCGTTGACCGATGGCCACTCATCTCTATATTCAACACGCGTAATGCTGCCTTCAAGATCGCAGCTGTCAGTTTCAACACCAAGGACAACCTGAGCCAGGTATCTTTTTGGTGAATCTGAAATGTATCGAAGTAACCTGGTGGCTTTTCCTACCGCGACAACAAGAACACCAGTAGCAAATGGATCGAGCGTTCCTGCATGGCCGACACGCTGTACTCCGGTTAGCTTACGCACACGATCGACGACATCGTGTGATGTGATCCCGGCCGGTTTGTCAACTACCAGTATTCCGTGTAGCGCGGGTAGTTCAGATCTGGTCATGTGATGAGTGGATTGTACGCTCAATGATCGGTAACGGTTCAAGCAATGCTTCGACTTGCTTGAGAAAGGACTCCCGCGAGGCTAAACCGGGAGGAAGCACGCAACCTGCGGCTCGTGGATGACCGCCTCCTCCGAATAGATTGCAGATTTCAGCTACATTCACGTGCAGGTGGGGGGATCGCATGCTGACTCGCCAACCGGAATCTTCCTCGTACAGGAGTGCCGAAGCGAGCATTCCAATCGTGCCTGCAATGTGGTTCACAAACCCTTCAGCTTCACTGGACCGAGCGCCAGACCGTTGAAGCATATTGTCGTCCACGTAGGCCCAGATCAGCTTTCCCTGTACTTGCACCGTCTGAAATATTTCAGCCCAGAGCTTGATGGAGGAATATGGCTTCATCCGAAACTGCTTGTCAACGATCAAATCGAGATCCGCACCTGCTTCTATGAGCCTGGCGCAAGCTCTCATCGTTGACGGGCGGGTACTGGGTGTCTTCAGTCCGAGAGTGTCTCCGTAAATACCGGAGAGCATCGCCGTCGCGCAAGTTTCCGGAATCTCAAGATCAAGCGTTGAGAACACCGCTTCGAGAATTTCACAGGTTGCGGCAGCTTCCGGCACGACGATATTGAGTTCGCCAAATCGGCTATTGGTGACGTGGTGGTCGATATTGATCCATGTTGCCTGGTCTATCCAGGGGACTGAATTTTCAACTGTCGGATTGGCGCGGTCGTGGCCGGCACAATCGACGAAGACGATCAAATCGGGTATCTCCGACGGAGGCTTGCCTTCTGCAACGGTGTCCAATACGGGCAGTAAATACGCAAGACTGTCTGGAACGGTGCCGTCACCTGAGGTAACTGCGACCGGTGGCCGATCCAACGCCGTACAGAGCTGGCTCATGGCAATCAGCGATCCAGCTGCGTCGGCATCAACCTTCGCATGAGTTAACAGCAATGGGCGAGCTGAGTTGAGGATCATGGATCGAAGCGCTTGTGAAAGCTCGGGAACTTCATCCCACGTTTCCTGTGAAACCGGCGTTTCCCGCGAAGTAATCTGACTGTTCAAGCAGACCCCCGGTTGTCTGAATGTTCGAGTTCTTCTTGTGCCAGTGCATCCAGCAACCGGTAGATGTTTTCAGCGTACTCCATGTTTTGATCGAGTTGAAACTGCAGCACCGGGATGGAGCGTAGAGAAAGCCGGGGCGCAAGTGACCGCCGGATAAATCCCTTGGCATGTTCAAGCGCTTCCATTGCCTTCTGCTGATCTTCAGTACTCCCGTAGACGCTCACAAAAATGCGGGCATACTTGATGTCCGGGCTTAGATCAACACGGGTGACGGATACGAATCCCAGCCGGGGATCTTTCATTTCCTGCTGGATGATCGTGCTGACTTCCTGTCGAATGATGGAGGCGACTTTTCGTCTACGACGGTCACTCATCCATTCCCCCAAACAAAAGGTTGCATCTCCCGCGATCGGGAACAATCAAGAACGGTTATGTCCGTTCTGTCTGCTCTATTCGGTAGAACTCGATCAGATCGCCTACCTCTATGTCGTTGTAACCGTCGAGCGTCAGTCCACACTCATAACCAGATTGAACCTCGCGGACGTCATCTTTAAACCGTTTCAGAGATGCAAGACCGGTGTCAACGACGACCGCGCCATTGCGCAAGAGTCTGGCTCGGGAGTTTCTCCGCACCGTCCCATCGGTGACATAACAGCCTGCGACGACGATTCTGCCAGGCAGTCGGAACGTGTCTCGCACCTCGGCGTATCCGTCAGTGACTTCTCTTTCAACCGGTCCCAACAGACCACGCATCGCTGCCTGGATGTCTTCGGTTAAGTGGTAGATAACGTCATAAAACCGAATGTCGATGTTCTCAGCATCTGCTGCGCGGCGTGCCGCAGCGTCAGGCCGGACGTTGAAGCCGATGATGATCGAACCGGAGGCAATCGCCAGATTGACATCCGATTCAGAAATAATTCCGGTGCCGGTATGGACGATTGTTAGCGAAACTTCGTCGCTTTGCTCGTTGAGTTTGCTAACGCTACCGACGACCGCTCCAAGTGAGCCTTGCGTATCTGCTTTGATCACCAGCGGCAGGTTTACCGTGACGCCTTCTTGAAGCTGGGTGAAAAAGTCATCGAGATTGACACGGTTTGGCACGAGCGACTCGGCCTGCTGGTGACGAGCGCGTTCGTCCGCCAACGACCGGGCGGTGCGTTCATCCTCAGTCACCTGAAACACGTCGCCGGCTTGTGGCAGATCTACCAATCCGTAGACGACGACTGGTGTCGATGGTTCAGCGCGCCGAATCCGTTTGCCATGATCGTCGTACATCGTGCGGATTCGGCCGGACGTTGCGCCGGCGACTGCTATATCTCGCATCATCAGCGTCCCAGATTGCACGAGAACGGTCGCGGCGATGCCCTGGTTCTGATCGACCTCGGCTTCGATGATGACGCCAACAGCTGGCTTGTGCGGGTTTGCTTTCAGTTCACTGATTTCAGCTACAAGCAAAATCACATCGAGCAGCTCGTCAACTCCGATGTTTTCCTTCGCTGAAATTTCGACAACCGGGACATCTCCGCCATATTCTTCGGGGATCACATCCGCTTCGGCAAGCTGCTGCTTTACATAATTAGGATTCGCAGTTGGTAAGTCTATCTTATTTATTGCCACGATCATCGGTACGCCTGCTGCCTTGGCGTGAGCGATTGCTTCTCGCGTCTGCGGCATGACCCCATCGTCGGCAGCGACAACAAGCACGGCTATGTCAGTCGCCTGAGCGCCGCGTGCGCGCATGGCAGTGAACGCTTCGTGGCCCGGTGTGTCAAGAAACGTAATTTTCTTGCCATTTGTTTCAATCTGGTATGCGCCGATGTGCTGCGTAATGCCGCCAGCCTCAGCATCAATGACCTGGGTTTCACGAATGGTGTCTAACAGCTGTGTCTTTCCGTGATCGACGTGACCCATAATCGTGACAATAGGTGGTCGCTCAACGGCTTCGGGATCTGAATTAACCTCTTCAAATCGACTTTCAACTTCCTGGGTAGCCTGCTGAACGACTTCCGGAACATGCTCCTCAACGTCGATGTCCCACACAGCGGCAACGCGTGAGGCGGTATGGTAGTCAACTTGCTGGTTGATAGTCGCCATGATGCCCATCGCCATCAACTCTTTGATGACGTCGACGGCGGAGTGGTGCAAAGCGTCGGCAAGATCTGAAACGGACATGACGGATCCGAGTTGAACGGTTCCTTCGATGGGAGCGGCTATGACGGCTGTGCTCGTATCCGCACCGTTGTCGCGGTCGGCCTTTCTTCGCTTTCGGCGTCGCGGTCTACCCCCGCGTTGTGTTCCTGACATTGGTCGACCTCCTGATGTTCTTCAACTGTGCGGCGGAAATTGTCATACTCGTCTCTTCACCTTCGTCCGGAGGGAAATGGGTTCGAGCGTATTCCCGGAGCATCTCTTTTGTCTCTGTACTAACTTCAACCTTTAACGCTTGCTCTATGTCGCTACCGTCCAATGCCCGGTACCAGCATTGTCTGGTGGGACACAAATAAGCTCCCCTGCCATTTGCCTTACCGGTTCGATCGACAACAACCTGCAACTCAGGCGTTCTGACCAGCCGGACATACGCCCGCTTGGCGCTCTTTGTCCGACAAGCAATACACGTACGTTGAGGAACGTGTTTTTGCCTGCCGGATTGTTGTCGCTGCTTCTGCGTCATCGAGTCACCAATACTGAATGCCGGGTCGTTAGTCGTTCGTCACTGCGACATCGTCATAGAGGGGCAACTCCTCACCAGTCTCCGCGACGTACCGTGCTCGCAACTCCCGGTTGTAATAGACCGTGATGATATCTGCATTCATTTCTACATCGACGCTCATGCCTATGAGGTCATCAGGAAGCGGACCGTAATCTGAGCCGCTGAATGAGATGATTCCTTCTGGCGTTACAAGACGAGGTTGCAAACCCATGACCATCAGATCGGTGTCGCGAAGTTCCTGAATTGCCTCTTGCGCCTGCCGGAGCAGGTCATCGTCGGACTCTCGCAGTGATTCAGGATCCTTCACATCAATCCGCCACCCGGTCAGCTTATATGCTAATCTGGCGTTCTGACCGTCCTTGCCAATCGCGAGTGACATCTGGTCGCTTGGCACGACAACCCGCGCTACTTTCTGCACACCTTCCTCTTCGTGCAGGGAGACGCTTATCGGTTTCGCCGGCGAGAGGGCATTCGAGATAAACGTCGTCACATCCGAAGAGTATTCGATGACGTCAATTTTTTCACCTTGCAACTCGTCGACGATGTTTTGGATCCGGACTCCACGAATTCCGACACAAGATCCAACCGGATCAACATTTTCCTGTCGAGCGGCGACGGCAACCTTGCTCCGGAGGCCTGGCTCACGCGCAATCGCCATGATTTCTACCGCGCCAGAAAATACTTCTGGTACTTCTTGCTCAAAAAGACGTTTGATGAGCTGCCCGTGTGTCCTGCTGACAATCAGTTGCGGACCACGTGTTTCCTTGTTCACCTCTGCCAGAAATACTTTGATCCGCTGGCCGGGGCTGTACCGCTCATTTGGCACTTGCTCACGGGCAGGCATCACCGCCTCGGCTTTGCCGCCCAGTTCGACGATAACCGCCCGGGGATCGGCACGTTGAACGATGCCGGTCATCACTTCGCCGACGCGGTCGTAAAACTCCTCGTAGACGATTTCGCGTTCGAAATCACGGATGCGTTGCAGTATCACCTGCTTGGCGGTCTGAGCAGCGATTCTCCCAAAATCTTCCGGAGTTTGATCAACTCTGTAGATCTTTCCAACGTAAGCATCCTTGTCAAAAGTCAGCGCGTCGGAGAGCGAAACGTCCTTTGTAGGATCTTCAACCTCTTCCACGACTTCTTTGACCATGATTATCTGGAAATTGCCGGTCGTCGGCTCTACTGCAACCTCGATGTAGTCTTCAGAATCGGTGAGTCGTTTGTAAACGGTCTTCAAAGCCTGTTCCAGGGCATCCTGAACGGCATCTTTGGGAATATTTCTCTCGGCCGCGATCTGAGCGATCGCGGTGTACAAATCACTTTTCATCTGGTAATACCTCTTTCATCCCGGCACAGATCACAATCAGTCCGCCTAATCGCAGCCAGACGGCGAGAGAGCGTTATTGCGCTTTCGGAGGTGGCTACCGTCGCAATATGAAGTCGACACAATTGTAAAACAAAAGACGAAGTGGGGATTCTCCCACTCCGCTCCACTGCGCGTGTCGGTTCCAACACGAAATTCTAACAAATGGCGTGAAACCCCTCAACGGTCCTATAATGAACTGCAATGTCCTGCTGAGACGGTAGACGGTCGCCGCAATTGTCGCTGGCGGAAAGAGATTCAACCTGGCATGAAACTACGAACCTGGCTTCGCCCCGGGATGAGGATCAAACGCTGGATCGTCCTCTTGTTTGCAGGAATTCTCTTTACCAGTCTCTCCGTCGCGATGGGTATCGCCTGGCTATACCGCAACTACAATGTCCCTGAACCGTTTACCGGTATGGTCCAGTACGCCACCCTGCAGTTTATCCCTCACCCCTATCGAGAAGTGCTCGTCATTGTCCCTGGTATAGCGCTCATCGTCATCGGCATCCTCAAGCTATCCGGTTCACTGACCAGTCCGTTCATGGATCAGCGTATCCGTGAAGGTGGGCTGGCAAAAATTATCGAAACACACAGATTTGGCGTCCAGCAGCCAGAACTGCACATCGTCACTGTTGGTGGCGGCACCGGGCTTTCTACGTTACTCCGTGGGCTAAAGCAGTATCCAGTCAGAATCACCGCCATCGTTACCGCCGGTGATGATGGCGGTTCTTCAGGCAGGTTGCGTTCTGAATTTAATGTGCCCGCGCCAGGTGACATCCGGAACTGCCTCGTTGCGCTTGCAGATTCTGAGACGCTACTGAGTGAATTGTTTCAGTACCGTTTCGACTCCCAGGATTCAGGTCTTGACGGGCATTCATTTGGAAATCTCTATATCACAGCACTGACGAAGATTACCGGTAGCTTTGAGCGCGCAATCATTGAATCCGGCAGGATTTTGAATATTCGCGGGGCGGTTATGCCATCTTCCGAAGAAAACGTGATCGTCGGCGCCCGCATGGCAGATGGACGCGTATTACACGGGGAAACAACAATCGTTGATGCTCGGGCAGCCATTGAACGCGTGTTCCTGGAGCCTTCAAATGCTGAAGCCTACGAACCAGCCGTTGAAACCATCCTGTCAGCCGATCTGGTTGTACTTGGCCCCGGAAGCCTGTACACGTCTGTTATCCCTAATCTACTGGTCGAAGGAATTGCTCACGCCGTTCAGCACACCCCTGCTACAACAATCTACGTCTGTAACGTTGCGACTCAACCTGGAGAGACAGACCACTTCTCGGTTGAAGATCATTTGCAGGCCCTTGAGGATCATTTTGGTGAGCTTCCAATTAATCAGGTGCTGGTGAATTCGAATCTTGCGCCGGCACGGGAAGGAATCAAACCTGAATGGGGAGTGTCTCCGGTAACCTTTAATGGAACGGGAAGTGAATCCCTGAACGGGTTGACAGTCATCGAGGCTGACGTCGTGAATCCGGAATTCCCGCTACGACATGACCCTGAAAAACTCGCGGCAATGCTTGTAGCAATTGCCCAGAAAGAAAAACAAGCACAAGTTGCGGAAAGCAAGGGCGTAAAGGATGCGCCGCGGCGCGACAACCGACCTGGGCCGGTCGGCGCAAATGGCGCTAAGACGGTAAACGTGAAACAACCTAGTCACCAGAAAGGGTGAGGTGATGACGACGCGTATCGGAGTCAACGGATTTGGACGTATTGGCCGACAGGTTACGAAGGCAATAATCGAAGAGTACACCGACGATCTTGAAATCGTCGCAGTAAATGACCTGACAGACAACGAGACACTGGCTCACCTGCTCAAATACGATTCAACTTACGGGATTTTTGATGCGGATATTGGGACGACCGAAGATTCCATCTCGATCGCCGGGCGTGAGATTGCCGCCTATGCGGAACGTGATCCGTCAAACATCCCCTGGGGTGAACACGGGGTGGATATCGTCGTTGAATCGACCGGTGTGTTTCGCGACGCCGAGCAGGCCAGAGCGCATCTTGAAGCAGGCGCTAAAAAAGTAATCATCTCCGCTCCTGGTAAAAATGAGGACCTCACAATTGTACTTGGCGTGAACGATGAACTGTACGATCCTGCCCGGCACCATATTGTTTCCAATGCTTCCTGTACGACAAACTGTGTTGCTCCGGTGGCCAAGGTGCTCAATGAGAATTTTGGCATCAACCATGCGCTGATGACGACCGTTCATGCGTACACCAACGATCAGAATATTCTGGATGGTCCGCACAGCGATCTTCGTCGAGCCAGAAGCGCCGGGTTGAGCATTATTCCAACGACAACCGGAGCAGCCAGGGCAGTATCGCTCGTCATTCCAGAACTCAAAGGAAAAATTGACGGATTTGCATTGCGCGTGCCAACGCCGACCGTTTCGCTGGTTGATTTGACAGTCGATTTCGAGTCGGATGTCAGCGTTGAATCGATCAATCAAGCATTTATGGCTGCAGCAGATGGAAGTCTGGAGGGAATTCTCGGCTATACCGAAGAGCCTCTAGTTTCCGTCGATTATCGGCAAAACTCGCATTCAGCTGTCGTCGACGGGCTCTCGACCCTGACCAGTGGCCCTCGCCTTGGCAAAGTTATCGCCTGGTATGACAATGAATGGGGCTATTCCGTTCGGACGGTTGATCTGTGCGTGCTCATGGCAACGGCCGGCTTCTAGTCTCGATCGGATGGATCACTGGTCTGTCAAACCGTTTGCTAGCTGAGGGGTAGAATTTTCGATGGACATTCGATCGATCGACGAGCTTGATGTTGCCCGAAAAAAAGTGCTGGTCCGGGTTGACTTCAATGTGCCTGTCAGCAACGGGTCGGTCGGCGATGCAACCAGGATTCAGGCTGCGGTTCCTACGATTAATTACTTACTCGAGCGCAACGCAATCGTAATTCTCATGTCACATTTAGGTAGACCGCGAGGCAAGGAAGTCCTCGATCTGTCACTGAAACCGGTTGGCGCCAGCCTGGAAACGATCCTCGGCAAACCGGTCCAGTTCGCTTCCGATACGATAGGCCAGGTCGCTCGTGAGAAGGTTGAGAACGCCTCGCCTGGAGATGTCATCTTGCTGGAAAATCTTCGATTCAATCCTGGCGAAGAAAGTAACGATGTGGGATTTGCCGGGAAACTAGCCGCGCTCGGAGATTGCTATGTCAATGATGCCTTTGGGACGGCTCACCGAGCTCATGCTTCAACCGAAGGTCTGCCGCATTTGTTACCGTCCGCGGCCGGAAAGCTGATACTTGCCGAGATTGCAGCGCTCAACCGGGTTGTCGACAACCCGGAACAACCGCTGACCCTGATCCTGGGTGGAGCCAAAATATCCGACAAGATCGGTGTTATCCAGTCATTCCTGACAAAAGCCCAGACGATCCTCATCGGTGGTGGCATGGCAAACACGTTCTTACTGGCGGACGGAGCACCCATCGGAACATCTCTCGTGGAGCCGAAGATGAGCGCAGTGGCAAAAGAGCTCATCGAGCGTGCCGTTAGCTCTGGCGTTGAATTGCTCGTTCCTTGCGACGTTGTCGTTTCCACGAGTCTGGATTCAGATAAATCGGGAATTGTAGAACCCTGTGAAATTGCTTCCGATGAAGCCATTTTTGATATCGGACCAGCCACAGTCGACTGTTATTCCCGGTATATTAACGATTCAGCCACTATCATCTGGAACGGACCAATGGGTGTCTTTGAGGTTCCACCTTATGACTCGGGCACCATTGGTATTGCAGATGCTGTCGCTGCATCGAATGGATATTCGCTTGTTGGTGGCGGTGATTCGGTCGCTGCCCTCAATCGAGCCGGACTGTCTGATGCTGTTGGATACGTTTCGACAGGTGGCGGAGCATCCCTTGAGTTTCTGGAAGGGAAAACACTCCCCGGAATAGCAGCGTTGGAGAAGTAATACATATGACCCGTGGAAAAATTATCGCTGGCAACTGGAAAATGAATCTCGATCTTCAGACCGCGATCGACCTTGCGAGCTCCATTGATCCGGCCAGCCATCCAGGCGTTGAGGTAGCAATTTTTCCGTCATTTCCATGGCTGATCCCGGTGAAGGAAATTGTTGACTCGACGAATATTACCCTCGGCGCGCAAAATTGCTATATCAAAAACTCGGGCGCTTTCACTGGCGAGGTTTCGCCAGCGATGGTCGCCGAAATTTGCCAGGCTGTTCTAGCCGGCCACAGCGAGCGGCGACACGTTTTCAAGGAATCAAACACCTTGGTAGGTGAAAAGGTAGCCGCCGCCATAGCCAACGATTTGCGGGTCTTTCTTTGCGTCGGTGAATTGCTTGAAGACCGCGAGGCCGGGGAGACCGAATGGGTTGTCGCCGAACAGCTACAGAACGGGCTGGCCGGTATTCAACTTGAAGATTTCACGCGCATTGTCGTCGCCTACGAACCAGTCTGGGCGATTGGCACCGGAATGCCTGCCACTGCAGATGATGCTCAAGAGACGTGTTCGTTTATCCGCAATTGGATCTCCAGTCGGCATTCAGTTCAAATTGCCGCAGGTATGCAGATCCTCTACGGCGGTAGCGTCAATGGTGAAAATGCTGAAGATTTTTTCAGTCAGGAAGATATCGACGGAGCGCTGATCGGCGGCGCTTGTTTGAATGCAGCCGAGTTTAATTACATCATTTCGGTTGCTGCGCAATCCGCCCAGGTGTAGTATCCTCGTCGACCGGCAAGCGCCGAAGAGTCAAGGGAGATTCGTTGGACACAGCAATTCACATTGCCCAGATCGTTTCCGCAGTTGTCGTTATCATCATGGTGCTAACCCAGAGTCGGGGAGCCGGGCTGGGAAATATATTTGGTGGGGACAACTCATCAATCTATCACACCCGACGTGGCATCGAACGGACATTATTCAATTTCACAATAGGTTCGATCGTCGTGTTTCTGATCATTTCCATCATTTCGACACTTGCCTTCTAACCGGCCGTAACCTTCGACCGTTTTGGTGGTTGAGACGTTAGGTAAGGTATACTCAGAATCAGGTTTGTAAACTGGAGATCTTGCCGTCGAAATTGATCACATTAGTCAAATGTATAATCGGTCTTTCAGGACTATTTGTACTTTGCAAAGCACACAGCAGATTGTCTGGTTCGCTACGGCGAGCAGCCTGGTAGCTTTTGGGATTTTTGAGTAGTGTTCGGGTAGGTGATTGAAAGCATCTCAGAATGATGCTGACGCCAAAGTATGGCCGGTCTGCTCGTCACAGGGTATTCGCACACCAGCGTAGGAGGTCAATCCGATGCCAGTAGGACCGTTAGAACTCGGGATAATCCTAGTCATTATCATCATTATTTTTGGCGCAGGCAAATTGCCAGAAATTGGCGGCGCACTTGGCAAGGGTATCCGCGAGTTCAAGGATAGTTCCAAAGACGACCCCGAAGAAACCGTGAACAGTGAAACCAGTTCAGCTTCAAAGCCGGTCGAGAGCAGCGCGTCCGAGCCGGCTAAAGAGGAACTCTAAGCCAAGCGGTCACAAACAGTTTGAAGATTAGCGTCCTGGCGATCCTTGCCAGGGCGTTTTTCGTCGTCTAAATCAAATTAAGACGTCATCTGAATCTCAAATACTCTTCGGTCTCCAACCTCCGACGATCATCAGCTCCAAGAATAATGAAACCTGTTGGGACTGTCTCCGAGTTGTCAATGCCAGCGGCGTTTCCTGTAAACATGTCGATCCTGGCGCTAAATGACATTGATCTCCATCTGGTTAGACGGTGTGTGCCAGCTCGATCGATGAGTTTAATCGAACATATCTGATCAAAGACACACTACCGATTTCGAGACGTTGTCAGTCAGTTGTTCGGTTTGGGCTGCAGGCTGCTCATCCAGGACATCGTTGCCACGGTGTGACAGAAGATCCCGGCATCGGCGTAACGGCATATCCCACATTCGGTTTCAGAGGACAGAATATCGAGGGCTGGATGTGGTTCCAATCTGGGAGTAACAGGTGGGAAACTACAGCGCCTAACGCAGACAGCCTGCCAATCATTCGTTCAAGATTGGCGATAGTGAGTAGAATACTGAGGTTGTAGATTGATCTCCCCTCCTGTTTCGTGAGGAATACATGCCAGACGACAACGGAGTTTCCATTGATCCGCCTTCAGGAAGTGCATCCGAACTCAGCACACCGCCGAAGATAGGATCTACGATTCAACCAATTGTCGAACAACACACAGACGAATTCGAACCGGTAGCGTTCGATTCAGGAAACGAAAGCGCTCAACCCGTCGAGGAACCTCGCAGTACCCGCCGCCTGCTATGGGAAATCACCGAAACCCTCGTACTCGCACTTTTCATTTTTCTCGCTGTACGTTCCTTTGTCCTCAATTTTCGAGTTGACGGTTTGAGCATGTCATCTTCACTTGACAATGGTCAAATGCTACTGGTGAACCGGCAAATATATTTTCACTTCGATGCAAATCGTGTGCTAAGTCTGCTGCCATTCGTCGAGCGAGACGAGCCGCACATTGTCTACCCGTTGCACCCACCGGAGCGTGGGGACATTATCGTATTTAATCCACCGGTCAATGGATCGGACAAACCGTACATCAAGCGGGTGATCGGTTTGCCCGGGGAAACTGTTTCCATCAAAGATGGACACGTATACATCAACGGCGAGCAGTTACATGAAGAATATTTAGGCGCTACCTCCACGAGTTGGCCAGGGAGACCGGAAAATTACGAATTAACGGTTCCTGAAGGTCACCTATTTGTTATGGGAGACAATCGAAACAATTCCACAGATTCACGCAGCTTTGGACCTGTTTCGGTCGACTCTATTATTGGAAAAGCCTGGATTTCCTACTGGCCAATTAACCAGTTGGGAATACTGCAACATCCATCATACGATCCTTAAGTGATGGTGCGTACACATGTTCGTAATTTGAATCAGCCGGTACAATTGGAGTTCAATACGTTGTCCCTGGCCGCTCTTCGAATTCATATTTGGATTCACGGTGCCGGTGGAACCTCACCGGAGAGGCATACCAAATGATCGAGACAGTAGTTGAGAGCATTCGTGTTAGTCTGGTAACACAGCATCGAGTTGTCATTCTCAAAGAAGTTGATGGAGACCGGCACTTACCGATCTGGATCGGTGTATTCGAGGCAGAAGCCATCGCGATGGTTCTTCAGGGAGTCACTGCGGCGAGACCACTGCCATACGATCTGCTTACGTCGATGACGAGTGAACTTGGGGCTGAGATCAAACATATTGTCGTAACTGATCTATCGCACGACGTCTACTACGCCCGGATAGTTCTTGAATCGAACGGTAGTGGTGTAGAGATTGACTCCCGCCCGTCTGACGCCATAGCGCTTGCGGTCCGGGCAAAAGTTCCAATACTCGTTGACGAAACGGTGATGGATCGTTCCGGTGTCCGTCTCGGGGACGACGACGAAACTGGAGATGATGAAGTTCCTTCACGCATGGTGTCATCATCGACAATCGACGAAGACAGTCTTTCGGCTTACAGAGACTTTATCGATACGTTGGATCTCGACGATTTTGGAAAACCGAACCCGTCATAAACAGGTTTTTCGGTATCGAGAACTATTGACATAAAACTAATTCTCGTTCGTTGCAAGTCCAATTAGCTATACCTGATGTGTTATCAAGTAGGGAATAGAGCCTTATGGCTGGTTGTTTGTGTGAAGTAGACGTGGGCGAACCTGTGCCGAAACTACGGGTAGAGCCTGAGATTCAGGAACAGTTAGAGGCTGAGGCGATCTCGTATCTCGATGCCCTGTATCGCACAGCCTTGCGAATGACTCGAAATCCAAGTGATGCAGAAGACCTGGTACAGGAAACGTATCTGCGCGCATTCAGGTCGCTACATCAGTTCAAGTTTGGCACGAATTTGCGAGCCTGGTTGTTTCGTATTATGACCAACGCATATATCAACGAATATCGGAAACGGGGCCGGCGACCTACCGGCACATCGCTGGATGATCTTGAAGATTTCTATCTCTACGATCACCTCATCGATTCCGGGGTTCAGCCGTCTGATCAGCGTCCTGAGGAGATCGTGTTAAGCCATCTGACGGCTGATGATGTCATTCAAGCGCTGGAAGAACTGTCTGATGACTTTCGCCAGGTTGTGTTGCTGGCAGATGTCGAAGGTTTTGCCTACCGGGAGATTGCTGAAATTTTGGATATTCCGGTCGGAACGGTCATGTCTCGTCTCTATCGCGCCCGACGTAAACTACAGCTCATCCTCTATGACTTCGCAATTGATATGGGCTACATCAAGGAACAACCGGCATGAGTATTGATTGTCAGACAGCTGTTGAGAAATTGTATAAATTTCTCGACCGAGAACTTGAACCTTCGGAATATGCGGAAGTTCAAAGGCATCTGGACGCCTGTCCACCTTGCGCACGCTTCTTCAACTTTGAAGCTGGCCTCCTCACCACAGTAGGCAAGTGTTGTCGAAAGCAAAAAGCTCCAGCAGACCTACTTAAAAAAATTCTCGAAGTTCAGGAAAACCGCGTTTATTGATTGCTTCACCTCTCAACCTCTGAGACAGGAACTGGTTCGAAGTCGCATTTCTTTCTGCCATCTTCAACAAATATCTCAGTACTGATTAAATTGCTCGATATTGTTGGGCACATAGGCGGTTGTTATACTCGCTACTGACAGCTGCGAAGACTTTCGTATGCATGTAAAAAATGCATGATCAGTCCAGATTGAACGAAGAAAGGTTAGCCAGCTTGGTACAGGAAATGCAGGTTAGCCCGGTCGATCTTGAACGTGTTCGGCAAATTCTTCAAGAAAAGTATCAACCGCGAGACCACGAAGAAGCACAAGAACTCATTCTCGGCGCATTACAGGACGCCCAGCATATTCTGGGCTGGATCCCGCTTGAAGCTGCTGAGCTGGTGGCCGACCATCTGGGCGTGACCGTCAACCGGGTATACGGTTTGCTCACATTCTACGCAGATTTTCGTACCGAAAAACCAGGGAAACACATCATGCTCCTCTGTCATGGAGCCGCGTGTTTCATTGGCGGAAGCCAGAAACTTATCGACGAGCTGCAAACCCGGTACGGGATTGGCAACGATGAAACTACTGCCGATGGAGAATTGACAGTCCAGATCATTAACGGTTGTCTTGGTGTCTGCGATCTTGCGCCACTCATCCAAATCGATCACCATGACTACTACGGAAAACTTGATGTAGATTCGTTCAACGAGGTGATTGCTAACCTTTCGAGTCAAGAAACAGCTGAGGATACGAATAGTGCTCAAGAATAGAGCAGACTTCGATGCTCACTTTCAGAAGGCAGCTGAAAACTACTCACGGCTGACATCCGGTGAACAGTGGGTCATCAGTGTTGGCATGAGCGAATGTTCCAAAGCAAAAGGCGCTCAAGCTACCTATGACAATCTTCGCCTTCAACTGGAGATGCAGCAGGTAACTGCCGAGCTTCGCATCGTTGGCTGTGGCGGATGGTGCTGGGCCGAACCGTTTATCACCGTTGTCGGACCTGATCACCCGTTATTGCTCTACGGAAACATGGACTCAGACCGGGTTCCGGATCTGGTCTCAGCCGTAAAAAACGGGACCTATATTACCGAGTGGGTCGTCGGCACCTTCGACGACAAGCCGTTTGAAGTGGTGCAGCCGCTCTCTTCAGATCCATTTTTCAGCCACCAGCACCGCGTGCTTTCAAAGAACTGGGGCTTGACCAATCCACTCTCGATCGATGAATACATCGCAAATGGCGGGTATTCTGCCTGGATAAAAGCACTCTTCGATATGAGTCCGGAAGAAGTAATCGAAGATGTCAAAGCATCCGGCGTTCGAGGTCGAGGTGGCGCAGGATTCCCGGCTGGCATCAAATGGGAGGGCGGTCGTCGCTCGGCGGCTGAGCCGAAGTTCATTGCCTGCAACTCTCATGAAGGTGAACCCAACGTCTACAAGGACAGGCGTTTGCTCGAAAGTGAACCTCACGTCGTTCTCGAAGGGATGCTGATCGGTTGCTATGCCGTAGGCTCACAACGAGCCTACAATTACATTGGTGGCGAGCATATCCTGGCTGTGGAACGGTTCAGGCACGCCGTTGCTCAGGCCTACGATCTCGGTCTGCTCGGAGAAAATATATTAGGCACCGGGATTGACATCGAGATGCGAGTCAGCACCGGTGGAGGAGCTTACATCTGCGGTGAAGGTTCTGCGCTAATGTATTCGGTCATGGGAGAACGGGGGCAACCCCGCACCAAACCGCCGAGAAGTGTTGAAGAGGGACTCTGGAAACGCCCAACCGTACTCAACAATACCGAAACCTTCGCGGCAATCCCTTCCATTATCCGCAACGGTGGTGAGTGGTATGCAGGACTCGGCACCGAACGCAGCTCTGGCACCAAACTCATCACAATGCAGGGCGCGCTCAAGCGGCTAGGAGTTGTAGAAATCGAGCTAGGCATGCCGCTCAAACAGCTTATCTTTGAAGTGTACGGAGGCATGCAGCCGGGACGTGAATTCCGGGCAGTGCAAACTGGCGGTGTATCGGCATTTTGCCTGAGTCGGGAACAGCTAGCGCTACAATGCGATTTTGAATCTATGAGCCCGGCTAACGCCATGCTAGGTTCCGGTGGTTTTGTCATCGTGGACGACACCGTCGATCCCGTTGAATTCGCCCGCTACCTGATGGATTTCAATCGCTGGGAATCCTGCTCCAAATGCACCCCGTGCCGGCTGGGAAATAAAGCTCTGGTCGAGATCATCGATCGTATTCTGAACGGTGACGGCAGACCGGGCGATCTTGAGCTGATTGAACGCACCAGCGCACATGTCATGGAATTGTCGTTATGTGGCTTGGGACAGGTCGCGCCAATGCCGCTTCTCGGGGTGATGAAAGCCTTCCCCGAAGCGTTTGAGTCATATATCGATGGCGCAGAGACCCGCAAATACCATCCAATACCCCTGCTGGCGGTCAATTAATCAAGCGAAATTTGTTGCCCTGCCTGCTGCTGGATGGCTTGTTGCAGGGCAGCTCCTGCTACGATCATGTCCTGTATCGCATTGCCAACCGATTTGAAATAGGTCACATCCGTATCTGACCGGCGGCCGGTAGCCGATCCGTTAACAATGTGACCTAGTTCCAGCGAAATCCGGTCCCGTGATAAAAGACCATTGTTGATCGGAATGATCAGATCTCCTGCTTCATGCAACACCGCATCGATGGCATCGACGACGATAACTGATTTCAGCACCGTTTCGGTCGGAATCTCTTGCATTTCAGGGGTAAATGCTCCAACGCCATTGATATGGACACCAGAGGTGAGCCAGCTATCCTCAAACACCGGAGTGCTGGAGGTCGTAGCCGTGCAGATGATGTCCGCGCCGGTGACAGCGTCTTCGACGGTGTCGGCAATCCCGACACACTCAGCAGCCTCCGGGTTCCAAACGGCAAGACGGCTGGCAAACGTCTGGGTCGCCTCTGCGGTCAGGTCAACGACCCGGATCTCCTCAATTTCACGCACTTCCCAGACAGCCGCAGCCTGGGTAACGCCCTGGACTCCGGCGCCGACAATAGCAACTTTTGAAGCATCGGTTCGGGCGAGTAAGTCCGTCGCCGCTCCGGATACCGCGCCGGTCCGAAGCGCGGTCAATGAACCGCCATCGATGATTCCGGTTGGCAATCCTGTTTCTGGATCAAGCGCGACCACCACCGCGTTGATCAGCGGTAAATGTCTGGCCGCGTTTCCTGAATATGCCGAGACAATTTTCGCGCCACTGGTCGCTGGAGCGTGCTCGCTTTCAGGCACATAGGCCGGCATAAAAAGCGAGACCCCGTTCATGCCTGGTGGTTCGATGGGCACTCGAATCGGGCTGATGGTCTTGCCTGCGGAGTAGTTGGCAAACACTTCTTTCATAAGCTCTATAGCCAGCTCCATGGAAACGAGTTCCCGCAGCAAGGAACCTCCGACAGCCAGCATCGTGCTTGCCTTTCATGTGTCCTGAACAAAATAAGCCCACCTGAACTGGCGGGCTTTGTGGCTCCTCGAGTAGGACTCGAACCTACAACCTGCGGATTAACAGTCCGTCGCTCTACCAATTGAGCTATCGAGGATCGCTCATTAATCTTGAGTCTAGCATAGCGATTTCAGCGACGCAATTAAGCCGAGATGTTTCAAATAACATCAGACTGCTACAATGCCGGGCAGCCTGCGTGCTGTCGAAATCTTCACATGATCAGGTTGTCTCAGCAGCAAACGGAATTCGGATGCCTCGAGGATAAACGCGATGGCGACTTCTGAGAACAAATTCGTCATTGGCGCTGAGATAGGCAGTCGGGGGCTAAGCGCCGCGACGGTCGATGAACGCGGCCATATTCATCATTTTGTCCAGGGCATACACCTTGCTGATAACGCGGCTGCTACAGTGAACGACTTTGGTCTACTGGTCGAACAGTTGCTGGCCCGTACTGAATGTTCCAGAGACGATGTAGCCGGATTGGGTATCGCGTTCGGTGGGCCGGTTGATACCTATCGCGGGACAATAATTGAATCCCGTCGAACTCCAGGGTTCGACAACTACCCGATCGTTGGAATGCTGGAGGACAGATTCGGCTTTCCAGTCGTCATCGAAAACGATGCCAGGGCAGCGGCATTTGGCGAATATTGCTACGGCGCGGGTAAAGGCGGCTACATTATGGTCTACCTCCAGCTTGGGATCGGAGTTGGCGGCGGCATTGTCATTAACGACCACCTGATGCATGGCAAAGACATGACCTCCGGGGAGCTCGGACATATGCAGGTAACCACGGACGGACCGCGGTGTTCATGTGGGAAACCAGGTCACCTTGAAGCGTATGTGTCGGAATCGGCGATCGTCAAAACGATGCGAGAACTCGTCTCGTTGTCTGATTCAACTAATCATGAATTGTGGCAGGGCGGGAGTTCGGTGACGTTGCAGAAGATCTTTGAAATGCAAGATGTTGATGAGCAAGCGCGGACTGTTGCCTCAAACGCGATTCAGATGACCGGATTTGCCGTGGCGAACCTGGTCACCGCGTTGGACTGCGATACGGTGGTGCTTGGCGGATATGCAGTGAACCTCGGTTCGTCCTACATCGCCGCAATTCGTTCCAAAGTTCGTCAGTATGCGTTCGGCGCAGCGGCACGCAACGTTCATATCGCGGCTTCGTCGCTCGGATCGGACGCAGCTCTCATCGGTTCGGCAGTACTTGCGCGACAAAAAGCGAATTAGATCTCCTTAATGTATTTATTGTCGTGTACAATGACGGATTGCAAAAGCGTTAGGAGTCGACGTGGCAATTCAATCGCTGAGCGGTGATCAGAGAAAATTTCTTATTCAGTTGTTGAAAGATAGTAATAGGCCAGTCTCCACTGAAGATCTGGTCGAAGCTCTCGTAGAAAAGTTTTCATAGTAGTCCATTCGAAAATTGTGCGGCAATGAGCTAGTCGCCGACATTGCTTGCCTCTGTGGTTAAAGTCTCGTGTATCGATCGTGTAGGAGGAAATTCACGTTCATGCAGACCGATGAAATCGTAGTGATTCCTGAAATAAATGGTACGAAAAAGCAAAAAGAGCGTGCCGAACTGGCATACAGAATTTTCCGTCGGCACGGAGCATTCTACCCCGATACCGCGCCAATCCGGATCACACTGGACGAACTGTCTACCTTCATCCGAGAATCTGAAGGCGGCACGAAAGACATCACAAATGCCCTCGTGGCAGCGCTGGATGCCAACCCGGAAATTTTCTTTCGAGAAGAAGCAGATGATACCGTTATCTACGGTACTACCAGGATCGGCTCCTCGACCTACGGCAACGGCACTACGGCAGCCGACACGCACTCGCTGAAAGCACGTTTCACCACTCCCGAGCCACCCAGACCACGTCCTGTATCTCGACATGATGAGATCGCCGACGCTGATTCTGCTCTAGATGAGACAAGTCAAGAAGCGCCAACGCTCTATCCAGCTGATTCATGGCAAGCGGCAGTAGCAGCCGCCCTCGCCGACGCTGACAACGCTGAAACCGGCACCATTTCCCTGTCTGGTGAAGCAGTTGAGTCATCCGGACTTGATTTCGAAGAACTGCAATCGCCTCCTGAAGAGGAGATGATAGAAGAGACCGTGGTCGAAATTGAAACCGCTTCAGACACTGAGCTTGGGGAAACGCAGGAAGATGTGGTCCTCGAAGAAGTCTTCATCGAAGATGTGGCAGTTGTTGATGAAGAGTTTCTCGACATCTCCGCCGCGTCAGTAGACGAAATCACCGCGAGTGTGCTGCATACCCTGGACAGTGAGCAGGATGCCGTCCGCTGGGGCGACCACTGGATGGATGAATCGAATATTCCGCGTCTATCCCGTGGTGATTTGAGAAAAGTCCAGGAGTATCTCGAAAGCAGCGACAAACCTCTCACCGATGCCGAGCTTGTCTCCGACCTGCGCGGAATTCATGCTAATGATGAGGCCTTCGAGACGGAGCGGTTTGGTCTGAACTACCGTCTCTCCCAGGAAACGAGAGATTTTGAGTTTGTTGGGACTGCAACGCAAGGACTTTGGGCATTGACCGGCCAGCTGGAACCGATCAAGCAGCCGGACCGAAAAATCGGAGATATCGGTCAAGACTACCGCTATCTATTGGACTATCAGATTCCAGACGAAGATCTCGAAGAGGGGATCATCGAACATATCCTCTCCTACTATGAATACAAAAATGGCGTGTTGCCGCTAGATGCCAACCTGGCAACCTTGATGCCCAGAGCGGCCTACAGCGAGCAGCGGGCTACCCGTTTGACATTCCAGAATCCGATTGATGAAGAGACCTTTGAAGCTGAATTGAGGTTTCCATCCGGAAACCGTGGTGGATTTATCTTCGGTTTAGCCGACTTTTTTGAGGACAATCTTGTTCCTGGTGCGGTGATTACCCTTGAATCAACCGATGTTGAAACCCACTTTGTCATCGAATATTTCCAGGTTTCTGGTCAGGATCGCAAACTGTTGAATCTTGATCCAAAGAAAGATGAGTACGTATTCGTTGCCACGACCTTTTACTGTGCCGTCCAGGATGAGATGCTGCTGGATGACGGGCATTTCAGCAAACTCGGTGGTATCTCCCCGGTAGAAGAACGCGTTCGGAGGCGTCCGGAGTTAGTGATTGCCAGAGCATTTGAGCTCATCGGTGAGGAACGGGAAGAGGACGGCACGCGAATGTTCAACGCCTCACTCTTTGACCTGCTTGCCGTAGCCAACATTGATCGACCAATTTCACTTGAGTTTCTCCGAGACACGCTGACAGGTGATGCATTTCCTGAATTTAGACGAGATGAGCAAGAAGAAGATCGGTTCATCTACATTCCAGAGTAATGACGACTCAGCACGCCTCCAGATTGAAGAGGCAATTCAGAAGCTGGAATCATCGTCGGACAATCCGCCTGATGTGACGGTTCTTTCGGATCTGAGTATTCGAGCAGCGCACCAGCTATCAGAGCGTTGGCTCGATCTGAGTTCCGACCTGAGATCGAATATCGTCCAGCAGTTGAAGAACGATAGTCATTCCATCGAGCGAAATTATGATCGGGCATTGCTTGGCGCGATTCGAGTCGAGCCAGCATCTTCGATTCGGTCCGGGTTACTTGATGCCCTCACACATTCCGAGGATCTGTTCTTGCTGGACTATCTCCTGGATTCCGCTCAGCAGGAATCCTCGCCGAGAAACAGGCTCGCGACCGTCCAGCTGTTAGGCAATTTCGCGTTGCTAGCAGAGTACGGTGAAATTGATCGCGACCGTGCGCATCGCGTCGCTACCTTGCTCAACGACATACATGCTACCGATACAGATTTTTCGGTCCGCCTTGAAGCGCTGGTGTCAGTTGCATATATATCGGATGAACCAGCGATCTGGATTCTGATCGAGCAAATGACTGAAACGGATGATGAGGACTATCTGATCGCAGCCGCAAGAGCCATGGGACACCAGGCCGATGACCGCTGGATACCTCATATCTCCGAGCTTTTAGCTCATGACGAGCCAGAGGTGCAGATTGAAGCTGTGACAGCCGCAGCCAGGGTGCAGAGTGATCGGCTGGTGCCCACGCTTATTGCGGTGATCGAAGCGGACACTGATCAGGAAATCGTCGTTAGGGCTATCGATGCACTGGGACAAATCGGGAGCGCCGAAGCGATCCGGTATCTGGAGAGCATTTCCCGATCCGAAGTCCCGGCACACCGAAAAGCTGCCAACCAGGCAATTGAAGAGCATGAACAATTGAACTATGACCATCTGGCAACGATTTAACCTGTTTATCTTTTGGATTCCCAAAGATATTCAGATAGCTCATCAAATGAAAACCGATCTATGACTGTGTTGCGGGAGATCATATCGGAGATTCCTGGGCTGGAAGTTTCAGGTGACATAAATGTCCAAATCTCAAGCATCACCTATGACAGCCGCTCGGTGACGCCTGGATCAATGTTTGTTGCCTTGAAAGGTGGCTACGCTGACGGGCATCAGTTTCTCTCAGATGCCCTTTCCAGGGGGGCGGTTGCGGCAGCTGTATGCGAACAATCATTCTTTGATACCGACTTTGGTTTTCAAGCGATGGTCCTTGTTCCAGACACCAGATCAGCACTTGCTCGTTTTTCCAGTCGTTTCTACGGATCGCCGAGTGAAAAATTGAAATTAATTGGAGTGACCGGAACCGATGGCAAGACCTCAACCACTTATTTCATCGAGCACATGCTTCGGTCAGCATCCATCTCGACTGGTTTGATCGGGACAATCGCAATTCGGATTGCAAATCTTCCAGACCATCCTGCTAACCGCCAGACTACCCCTGAGTCTCTCGAGGTTCAACGCTATCTAGCCAGTATGGTCGAACACGGGGTTGAAGTCGCAATACTGGAATCCACGTCTCATGGACTCGAAATGCACCGTCTCGACGAGTGCGCCTTTGATATTGGTGTAGTGACAAACATCACACACGAGCATCTTGATTTTCATGGATCAGTCGAAGCCTATCGAGCTGCGAAAGCAAAGTTGCTGAAGAAGGTCAGAGCTGCAAAACGCGCTGGCGGGCTTGGCGTTGTTGTCCTCAACGCGGACGACCCCGGAACAATGGAAATTGCCGAAGTCGCTGGTGATTGCAATGTGATCTGGTTTTCAACAAAGGGTCATCCACGGGCGATGGTTCAAGCGAAAAATCAGCTTCATCACCGTACAGGGTCACGTTTTGATCTGGAAATAGCGGGAGAAGCAGTGCCGGTTAAACTTCGTATCCCAGGTTCCTGGAACGTAAGCAACGCCCTTGCAGCTGCAGGCGCTGGTCTCGCTCTCGAGCTGCCGTTGCCGGTCATCGCCGAAGGTTTATCCGGTCTGTCGGTAATTTCCGGGCGGATGGAATCTGTGACAGCAGGGCAACCATTCACGGTTATCGTGGACTATGCGCATACACCTGAATCACTGCTTGCGGTGCTTTCGGAGGCTCGCGAGCTTTCGGAGAATCGCGTGCTCGTCCTGTTTGGTTCCGCGGGAGAGAGAGATGTCGAAAAACGATCGATGCAAGGAAAACTTGCAGTTGAATTAGCAGATTTCGCGGTGTTCACCTCAGAAGATCCGCGTTTTGAAGATCCACTAACAATCATTGAGGATATTGCCGAAGGAGCAATGCAAGCTGGTTGGCGTCGCAATGTAGACTTTGTCTGCGTTGAAGACAGGCGTACGGCCACCTACGAGATCCTGCGTAACGCATTGCCTGGTGATGTTGTTGTGCTAGCTGGGAAAGGTCACGAGCGGAGTATTATTTACGAAGACAGAAAGCGCTACTGGAACGAAATCGACGAAGTCCGGTCCGCGCTCGCTTCGCTTGGTTACCCGGGTAATCTGAATTCGCAACGAAAGACCGATTGAACTGTAATGGCATTTCTTCGAATGAAATTCAACATTGGCATCGTTTTTGCGATAGCGGTGGTTCTCTCCGCGTGCGGTGCGCCGGATCAATCGATTTCCACAAACAATGTCGCCGCTGAAGGTGATACCGGGAAGATTTTGTTTGTTGCGGATCACAATGTGATGCAGTGGCAAGATGGAAAAATCGAGCAATTAACCGAAGGTGTGTATGCATCTTCTCCGACCTGGGCGCCAGCTGGAGACCGTTTCGCGTATGTCCAGGTTGGTGAAGCGTTTTCTGAAATTGTCGTCGCGGACGCAACCGGCGAATATTTGTTTACCGTGACTGAAAATGATCCTGGCATTGCGCCATTCACTGAAGACTACGTGTATCTTGCCGCCTGGGCATGGGATCCAGACTGGTCGCCGGTCAGCGAAGAAGTGGTCTGGGTGAGCGACAAAGGCGGATTGGATACTTTTTCGCGGTTTCTCTACATCTGGATTTCTGAAACCTGGGAAGCTCCTCCGTATCCGCTCAATGCTACCTGGGAGCTGTCGAACAGCCAGGAAGGACCTGCTTTTTCCCCGGACGGGCAGAAGCTCGTCTTTACAGTCCGTGTGGATCATTCAGACGGAGCACGCGAAACGGAACTTTGGACTATTGACTTCGATCGACGCACAACCGAGCACCTCATTTCAGGTGGTGATGGTGTCTACGATGGCGACTGGTCGCCTGACGGAGACCATGTCGTCTACATCCAGCGAACTGGTGAGTTAAACGACGTTTGGATCACCTCGCTCGACGGTTCGGATCCGTACCAACTTACCCAGTTTGGCGCATGTGCCGAACCTATCTGGTCCCCCGACGGCGATTCGATCGTTTATATCCGTGAGGTCGATGGTAGTTTTGAAGTCTGGCAAACAGAACTCCAGCGAAACAGCAACGGTGAAATTACCGCAGGGGAATCAAGCCGGCTGTTCCGTGAAGACAACATAGACGCGCAATCCGGTCTTACCTGGGTAAACCCCGGCTCATAACACCCGACCCTTTTGGATTCAACGCTACTCCGTTGTTTCGTGCAATTTGATGTGCAGTTCTTGCAATTGCGCTTCATCGACCGTTGAGGGCGAATCGAACATCAGATCTCGCCCGGTCTGCGTTTTCGGGAAGGAGATAACTTCACGTATCGATGATTCTCGGGCCAGCAACATCACAATGCGATCAATGCCTGGCGCGATCCCGCCATGTGGCGGCGCGCCATACTCAAATGCATCTAGCATGTGACCAAATCGCCGCTGAATCTCTTCAGAGTCATAACCCATGATTTCGAAAATCTGGTTTTGTAGTGCTCGCTCATGCACACGGATTGATCCGCTGCCAAGCTCGAACCCATCCATCACGATGTCGTAGGCTTTTGCCCGTACCCGTCCAGGATCCATTGCCAGTAGCGCTCTGTCTTCATCCTTTGGTTGCGTGAATGGGTGATGGGCGGCATCCCACCGGCCAAGGTCTTCATTCCACTCGAACAGCGGTGGGTCCACAATCCAGGCTGGCGCAGCGACGCCATCATCAATCAGACCCAGCTCTCGGCCAAGATGCAGCCGGAGACGTCCAAGCGATTCGGCCACGATCGCAGCGTCATCTGCTACCAGTAGCATGAGATCACCTGCAGTCGCGCCTGTCGCCGCTGCCAGCTGCTCCAACTCCTCTTGAACAATGAATTTCGCAATAGGCGATCTTGCGGTGAACTGTCCGTTTTCCTGGTTGAGAGCTAACCAGGCGAGTCCTTTCGCCCCAAACCGCTGCGCGATACCGGTCAACTCGTCAATTTCGCGACGTGTAATGTCTGACTTTCCTGGCACTCCAATTCCACGGACGACACCGCCGCCTTCAACCACATCCCGAAACACTCGAAATTCCGATGATTGAACGATTGCGGAAACGTCACGTATCTCCATGCCAAACCGCAAATCTGGTTTATCGTTTCCGAACCGCAACATCGATTCGGCAAAGGTCAGCCTGGGATATGGACTCGTCTGAATTTTCAAGCCGGCGACGTCGATGATCTCATCGAACAAACCTTCGGTGAGTTGCAGGACGTCTTCCTCGTCGACGAAGGACATCTCGAGATCAAGCTGGGTAAATTCAAGTTGGCGGTCCGCCCGGAGGTCCTCATCTCTGAAACAGCGGGCTATCTGATAGTAGCGATCCATCCCGCTGACCATGAGCAGTTGTTTGAGCTGTTGTGGCGATTGCGGGAGGGCATAGAACTCCCCTGGGTGAAGCCTGCTAGGCACGAGAAAATCTCTTGCGCCTTCTGGAGTGCTCTTGATCATAATTGGAGTCTCAATCTCGATGAAATCTCGCGCATCGAGATAGTCGCGAATGGTTTTCACAACCTTGTGCCGGAGCACCATGTTTCGCTGCATACGAGGTCGCCTGAGATCGAGGAAGCGGTATTCGAGCCGGACGGACTCGTCGACATCCTCATCATCTGAAATCTCAAATGGCGGCGTTTTCGCGGCGTTCAGAACCATGAGATCTGAACAATCGACTTCGATTCCACCAGTGGGTAAATCGTGGTTCTCAGTACCCTCTGGCCGAGGTCGTACCTCCCCATGCACTTCGATCACAAACTCCGAACGCACCGTTTCCGCGGTCTTATGCGCCGCCGGTGACGTTTCCGGGTTGCAAACAACCTGGGTAAGCCCGTAGCGATCTCGAACGTCAAGGAAAATCAGACCACCATGATCTCGACGCCGGTTTACCCAGCCCTTCATGGTGACCTGTCTGCCCGCGTCTTTCGCTCGCAGTTCTCCGCAATTCGTGTAGCTTCGTGAGAATCCCACTATTGAATCCCTACCCCATTACTTTTTCTTTTTTGCCAGCTGTTCTTCGTCTTTTACCCGCTGCCAGACGGCAAGCACTTCTTCGGCAGTCGCTGATTTTTCATTTCCAAACACATGAGGGTGACGACGAATGATCTTTTCCGAGATGCCGAAGAATACATCGTCAAGTGAAAATCGCCCTTCTTCGTGGGCGATTTGAGCAATCATCATCAGGTTGATGAGGATGTCTCCAAGCTCTTCAATCTGATGGAGATCGTCTTCGTGTTGCACTGATTCCTCAAACTCGGTCACCTCTTCAAGCAAAGATGGAAGCAATGAGTTGACCGACTGTTCGCGATCCCAGGGACAACCTTCTGGAGTCCGGAGAAACGATGCTAGCAGTGCAAGATGAGCCGGCGATCCAGATGGTTGATCTATCCTGAGAGGCGGAACGAAGAGCTCCGACTCATTCATCCGTTCACCAGACCAGTGAGGTCCATACAGTCGAGCAATTCTCTTCGTCGCCAATTTCGGAACCAGGGTTCCAGTCCAGTTTGTCACCAGCAACGGCATCCCTGTATCCAGTGCCAGTTTGCCTGAATCAAACGGTGATTGTTGTTCAGCAATGGCCAGCGCTAGCGCATCGACAATCTGTAGTTGACCCGCAACCGGAAAAGGCAACGAACTAGAGACAATTTGCACTTCAGTAAGGGACGCTAGCAATTCAACAGTTACATCTCCAACCGCGCCTCGACCCGGCACAAGATAAATCACATCTCCGGATTGGCTGTGGGAAAGAATATCCTCCGATATCTCGCGAGGAACTTTCAAAAGATCCTCACGCTCAAACAGTCGGTCGTAGGTTTCGACCACCTGTTTATTGAGCGTGAAATTGCTGCTCCGGCTAACTACTGTTGCGTTCAGAATCTCCTGTGTTTCATCAACTTGCGGTGAAGTGCCAGTTATGCCAACAACGGTGATCACGTTCGTCCCGCCATGGCATCGTCACCGGACAGGCTGAGCACAGCCATGAAGGCATCCTGTGGAATCTCCACGTTGCCAACCATTTTCATTCTGGCTTTGCCTTCTTTTTGTTTCTCGAGCAGTTTTCGTTTTCGGGTGACATCACCGCCGTAGCATTTGGACAGCACGTTTTTTCTCAGCGCTTTGACCGTCTCCCGTGAAATAACTCTGGTCCCGATCGATGCCTGGATTGGCACGTCAAACAGTTGCCGGGGAATCAACTTGCGTAGCTGACTGACAAGCTGCCGACCTCGAACGTAGGCTTCATCACGGTGAGTGATGATAGAGAGAGCGTCCACGGGTTGCCCGCCGACCAGAATATCCAGCTTCACCAGATTTGCCCCGTGCATCCTGCTAAAGGTGTAATCGAGTGAGGCATAACCCTGAGTTCGGGATTTGAGCTGATCGTAAAAGTCGACGATCAGTTCACCAAGCGGCATTTGAAACTTCACGAGCACCCGATCCTCGTCGAGATACTCCATTGTGTCGTAGGTTCCTCGTCGAGAAGTGACTAGGTCCATAATCGTCCCTATGTAGGTTGAAGGGGTGACGATGGAGATCTCCATCCACGGCTCCCGGATCTCGTCAATTTGACCCGGATCGGGAAATTCAGAAGGGTTGTCGATGTTTATCGTCTCGCCAGAATGTAGTTGTACTTCATATTCAACACTTGGCGCGGTGGCGAGCAGGTCGATTTCGTACTCTCGCTCAAGACGCTCCTGAACGATTTCCATATGCAGCAATCCGAGAAACCCGCACCGGTAGCCGAAGCCCAGTGCGTCCGAAGATTCAGGCTCATAGGTCAGCGCAGCGTCATTGAGCTGAAGCCGTTCCAATGCGTCACGCAACAACGGGTAGTCATCGCTATCCGCAGGAAACAATCCGGCGAACACCATCGGTTTTGCCGGTCTGTATCCAGCCAGTGGGCTGACGTTGTGAATCCCGGCTTCGGTGACCGTGTCTCCAACCTGACAATCTCCAACAACCTTGAGACCGGTGGCAATGTATCCGACCTGGCCAGCGGTCAGTTCGTCCACCGGGATCATGTGTGGACCGAAACAGCCAATTTCGATCACCTCTGACTGTTTGTTGGTCGCCATCATGCGAATGCGTGAGTCAGGGGTTATTTTTCCGTCTACGATTTTGACGTAGGCAATAACACCTTTGTAGGAATCGTAGTGCGAGTCAAAAACCAGAGCCCTCAAGGGAGCATCGCTGTTCCCTGACGGTGGCGGGATATGATCGACAATTGCCTGCAAGATGTTGTCGACACCGAGCCCTGACTTTGCAGATGCGTAGATAATTTCGTCCTGCAGCAGTCCTACGAGATTGCTCACTTCTTCGGCGACGTGCTCCGGTTGAGCGCTGGGCAGGTCGATTTTATTGATAACGGCCAGCAGGGTGAGATCATTGTCCAGCGCCAGGTAGACATTAGCTACCGTCTGGGCTTCAACGCCCTGAGTCGCGTCGACGACAAGCAGCGCTCCTTCACAGGCAGCGAGCGATCTGCTGACCTCATAGGAGAAATCAACATGGCCGGGCGTATCAATAAGGTTGAGTTCGTAGGGGAGTCCGTCAGCGGCGGTGAAATTCATTTTCACCGCTCGCATCTTAATAGTGATGCCTTTTTCTCGTTCCAGATCCATCGAATCAAGGAGCTGGTTCATCATCTCGCGGCTTGATACTGTCGACGTCGCTTCAAGCAGCCGGTCAGCCAGCGTCGATTTACCGTGGTCGATGTGAGCGATTA
>CAZNYB010000044.1:0-31863 GCA_964577155.1 uncultured Thermomicrobiales bacterium
TCGGAGACATCAGCTTCCGTATTCGGACTCATATTTTGCAAGTAGTTGCAGCCAGTGCAGCTCATAAGTTTCGACTGGCTCACCTCTCTTGCGTCGATCCTCTATGAGTTTCCAGCCTCGCTCAAGGCGAGAAGCCAGCTCAGCAACCGTGGTTTCCTCTATTGAAGAGGAAGTAGGATAGGAGCTAACTGTTGTTTGAACTGCAACCATGGATTCTGTCTTTCACTCAGGAGTTCGTGGCACACACTTAATAAGAACGTATGTTCTAATAGTAGTGTACGTAGTGTATTCCCAAAAGTCAAGCTATGCTATAATCCGAAATCCATTGGGGTGTACGGACACTAAGGAGATTAATTCGTTGCGAATCCGATGTTTACAGGAAAATTTACAGCGCGCACTGGCGACAGCAGGCAGAGCCGTCCAAACAAAGACTACCCTGCCTGTCCTGGGAAATTACAAACTCGAGGCGAATGGTGACAGTCTGACAATATCGGCAACTGACCTTGAAGTTGGCGTTGTCTACAGCATCCCTGCCCAAGTTGAAGAATCCGGTGTCATTACCCTTCAGTCCCGAGTGCTTTCTGACTTTGTCGCCAGTTTGCCTGCCGGGGAAGTTGAGCTTTTCGAAGACCAGGGACCAACGACGATGCTCGTCAAACAGGGTAGCACCCAGGCGCACGTGCGTGGCAGCGAAGCCGACGAGTTTCCGGACATCATTCCGGCAGCGACTGGAGAAAACGCCATCCGTGTTGCTCCTGATGTCCTTGATGAGGCGATAGAGCTTGTGGCTTTTGCCGCGGCAAGCGACGATAGTCGCCCGGTACTGGCCGGAGTTCAACTAGAGGTCTCCGGGAATTCGGCAAAACTTTCGGCTGCCGATGGATTCAGAATGTCTGTTCGGGAGTTCGAGTTGCTTGATAACGCCGCAGAGGACATTTCCATCATTGTGCCGGCTCGGGCTATGCGAGAAATGCAACGAGTGCTTGCTGACGAAGTCGACGAAGTCCGGCTCCAGATAACCCCGAATCAGTCTCAGCTCGTCGTCTCCGTGCCAGATGTCACCTTCGTAACACGGCTTATCGATGGCACATTTCCTGATCTCGACAAGATCATACCTACCGAGTGGAGTACCCGTACCGTCGTCTCGCGCGATCCATTGCTCATTGCCTCCAGACGTGCTGCGATATTCGCGCGGACCAATAACGACGTTATTCGGTTCTCAATCACTCCCGCGGATGAATCCGAGGATGTTGGCCGGCTAAGGGTTTCTGCCACGGCGGCGGATACTGGCGACAATCGTGACGATGTCGATGCGCAAATAGAGGGTGAGCAGCTAGAGGTCGCCTTCAATGGTCGGTACTTGACTGACTACCTTTCTGTGCTCAACGACTCAAGCGTTTCACTGGAACTTCTCGGACCGAACTCAGCTGGCGTTTTTAAACCGGTTGATGATGCTCACTACATACACGTCATCATGCCGATGGTCATTGGCGCCAATTAACCGGAATTTGTGAACTCCAGGTCACCAGCAGTTCAAATACACCGGCTATCACTCGAGCATTTCAGGCTATATGCTCATACCGACATCACGATGCCCCCGGCAGGTCTTCGAATTGTTGGACCGAATGGGTCTGGAAAGACGACGCTGGTCGAAGCGATCCAGCTGTTGTCCACGACGCGATCGCGCCGGGGTGTGCTGGACAGCGATCTGATTGGCTATCACAGCGGGGAAGAGCTAGGTGTAGCGCCTTACTGTCGCGTCAACGGCATCGTCTATCGCAATTCGGCTGAGGCGAGAATCGAAGTCTTCATCCAGAAGGAACCGGATCGAACGACCTCTCGCAAAACGATCAAAGTAGCCGATGTTCCCCGTCGTGCAATGGAAGTGGTCGGGCTCCTGCCTACGGTTTCGTTTACCCCTGAAGATATGGATCTGGTAATCGGTAGTCCGTCAAACCGTCGCAGATTACTAGATTTATTGCTTTCCCAGCACGATCGACAGTACATGCGTCACCTGGCGCGGTATCAAAAAATACTAAGTCAAAGAAATGGCTTGCTGAAACAGATTTCCGGAAACAGGGCTCGCTCTACAGAGTTCGAATACTGGGATGAACAGTTGACCGCTCTCGGGGCCTACGTCATCGCGTTGCGGTTGACCGCAATTTCGGATATCAACCGGACTGCTGGCGCAATGTTTACCGAACTGGCTCCCAATGCCGGCAGCATCGAGTTTGCCTACAGATCAACAATCGATCGACCGGAAAAATGGTGGATTGACCTTGTCGGTCCAAGTCGTTCAACGCTAGACATCGCCCAGAGAGTTGGCGCGGTGTATGAGAGCGAGCTTCAAAAAGCTTTTCGTGAGGATCTTGCCAGAGGCGTTACGCAGATAGGACCGCACCGGGACGATCTTGAAATCTCTATCGACGGACGGTTAGCTGCCCGGTTTGCTTCGCGGGGGCAACAACGGCTGACGGTGGTAGCACTAAAGCTGGCGGAGACTGAGTATCTGGCGTCCCATGCGGAAGTAGCGCCGCTCTTTATTCTCGATGATGTGCTCTCTGAGCTTGATGCGGCGCATCGAAACAACCTCATTGCGACAGTGGAAGACATCGGTTCACAGATGATTCTCACAGCTACCGAAAAACATTTGCTTGAACTTGAGGAGATAAGTGAACTCGGGCTGGCAGAACTGGTCGCACCTGGCGAGCTTGAACTCCGTTGAGGCATTCAACTAGCACAAGATATGAAGGGAAGCCCTGTCCGTCAACCGCAACGGCGAACTCCGTCGAATTGCAGCGGAGGGGTAGCTACCTTATACTTTGCAACATTGTGCTCGTTCCAGAGCATCGATGGGGAGTCGTCTAACGGTAGGACGTCTGACTCTGGATCAGAAAGTTGGGGTTCGAATCCCTGCTCCCCAGCCGAGAACCTGATTTCGCCAGTTCTAAGTTTCATTGCCTCTGCATTAAGACTGGTTTTCTTAGCTAGTGCCTCAACTAATAGGGCACATTGTTGCGACACTCATCAAATAGCATCAAGCTCGCCTGGGATCTAACGGTAAAGCCGGTACTCAGTCGAGCTTCCACTCTTGCTCAATGAGCGACTGGCGTCGGCGGCGAACCCGTCGCAGTCTGAATGTCACCTGCAGATAATGTCCAGCCAGGTAAACGAGTGGAATAAACCAGAGAAACCCGGTCAAGACAATGAACAGGAATGTGTACCAGGACGGGAAGTAGCCAAAAATGATGATGGATGTGACAAATTTGACGGTAAAAAAAGTACCGCCAATGGTCAGCGCAGCTGCCTTCTCCTCGCTAAATTTCTCTATTTCCTGGCGTAATGAGATGCTTACTGGAGAAGTAGCCATCGGTGATATTCTCCGCTAGAACAGACCGACAATGTTGCCTTCGTCGTCGATATCTACGTTGAGTCCTCCTGGCGAACGCCCTAGACCCGGCATTGTGCGCATCTCACCAATGATTGGATAGAGAAAACCAGCGCCAATCGAGGCTCGCACCTCGTGGACTTCGAGTTCAAATCCCTCCGGTCTCCCTTTCAGTCGAGAATCACCACTCAAAGACAGGTGAGTCTTCGCCATGCAGATTGGTAGATTGTCATAACCAAGTCGCTCGAACTGGCGAATGGAACGGTTTGCGCCAGGCGAATAAGTAACGTGACCAGCCCCGTACATCTCGGTTGCGATGGTCTCTATCTTATCTTTGATCGGCATGTCGACGGGATAGAGAGGTTTGTACTTACTCCCAAGTCTGGTAGCTCGCAACGTTGCCTCAGCAAGATCGACTCCTCCAGCACCACCTTCGCTAAACACCTTTGATACGGCGACTTCATCCGCTCCGGCATTCAGGCTTGCAGACCGTACCAGTTCGACTTCAGAGTCTGCATCCGTGTCGAAGTGATTGATAGCGACAACAACCGGGACGCCGTGTCGTTTGACATTTTCGATCTGTTTGGAGAGATTTCCAAGCCCGTCACGAACAGCCTCCAGATTCTCGGTAATAATGCCTGGATCGAGTGGTCTGCCTGCGATGATACGGAATCTACCGCTGTGTGCTTTGATGGCGCGAATCGTTGCCACCAGCACTGCGGCATCAGGCACCAGTCCGCTAACCCGGCTCTTGATATTGAAGAATTTTTCCGCTCCCAAATCAGCGCCGAATCCGGCTTCAGTTACCAGAATATCGGCAAGTCGCAAACCAACCTGGTCGGCAACGATGGAGGAGTTTCCGTGAGCGATGTTTCCAAACGGTCCGGCATGTACCAGAGCCGGTGAATTTTCCAATGTTTGCAGCAAGTTAGGGTTGAGCGCATCTCGAAGAAGAGCTGCCATTGTACCGGCCACACCTATTTGCTCGGCGGTCACCGGGTTTCGATCCCGGTCGAGCGCAACGACGATGCGACCCAGCCGTGCTCGCAGGTCTTTTAAACTTGTGGATAAGGCCAGGATAGCCATGACTTCCGAAGCGGCTGTAATGTCAAATCCGGTCTGAATCGGGTCGCCATTTGATGTGCCAAGACCGGTAACAATGTCCCTGAGCGAACGGTCATTAACGTCAATCACCCTCCGCCAGTACACATCTTTGGGTGAGATATTGAGCGGGTTGCCGTGATACATCGAATTTGCGAGGAACGCCGAACAGGTATTGTGAGCCGCGGTGACTGCGTGGCTGTCACCAGTGAGGTGTAAGTTGAAATCTTCCATCGGAACGACCTGGGCATGCCCGCCTCCGGCAGCCCCGCCTTTAATTCCGAAAACTGGTCCAAGTGACGGTTGTCTGATCGCGACCACCGCGTTTTGTCCGATGCGCGCCAGTGCCTGGCCGAGCCCGACGGTCGTTGTTGTTTTTCCTTCACCAAGCGGTGTGGGGGTGATCGCTGTGACAACTACATACTTTCCAAGCGGGCTGTGTTGTAGTCGTTCCATGGCTCGCAGCGAGATTTTTGCTTTGTAACGGCCGTAGAGTTCCAGTTCATTTTCAAGTAAGCCGAGCCGGGTAGCCACCTCACCAATTGGTAAAAGGACTGCTTCTCTCGCGATCTCAATATCTGATTTCATTCCATATCCTTCTGCTGATTGATCAGCGATTTATCGGTACCGATTGACGATCGTATCCGCTCACGAAATAGCCAGGCAACTGCGGCGATGCTGGAGTTCTGCGGCTTTTATCAGGTTGCGAATGAGGACAATCCTGGTAACCAGTCCGGTACCGCCGGGGACAGGAGTAAGCGCTCCGGCTTTGTCTTCCACCGAAACACCGTCGACGTCACCGATCATTTTGCCGTCTGGAAAATTGACTCCGAAATCGACGACGGTTGCTCCGGGTTTGATCATATCTCCAGTAATCAGACCCGGTTGGCCGGCGGCCGCGACAACGATGTCCGCCTGTCGGGTAAAGTCCTCAACTCGCTCTGTCCTTGAATGGCAGATGGATACGGTAGCGTTTTCTGCCAGCAACATCAACGCCATCGGTTTTCCGACGACCGGACTGCGCCCGACGACGACAGCCCGTTTGCCAGCAATTGGTATGTCATAGTGTTTGAGTAGCGCCATGCCGCCAGCTGGAGTCGATGGCGCGAGCACGTCGCGGTCATCGTGGAAAAGTCTGCCAGCGTTGAATGTTGTCACTCCGTCGATGTCCTTGAGCGGATCTAACCGGTCCGCGACGTCGACCCTTGAGATGTGATCGGGAAGCGGTTGCAGGATTATGGCGCCAGTCATCTCATCATCTGCATTGATCTGGTGGACAACTGCGTTTACTTCGTCTTGCGACGCTGTATCGGGAAGCTCGAAGATAGCAATTCGAACGCTGACTTTCTCGGCAACGCGGACTATTGACTTCCGGTAGGCTGTCGAACCTGGATCTTCGCCAACCTGCACAATTGCCAGGGTTGGCGAGATGCCGTACTGGTCACGTAGAGATGACAACTCGCCAAGCGCCGTACTAGTTAACTCAAGCGCGACGGGTTTGCCGCTTAATCTGCATGCGGTCAATTGTTCACCCCTTTATCTGTGGCATTGCTTCCTCGTTGAATTTTGCTGTTGCAACGTGCCTGAATATCGTCATTCAAAGCGGTCAATTCAGATGACAACTGCGTCCGACGAGCAGCCATCTCTGCGAACTTTTCTGTATCGCTGGGCTCTCGTTTTTCGAGCAAGCTCAAATTCACTTCAGTCATCATCAGTGCGCTGAAAGCGGATGCAGAGCCAATTGCAGCGGCAGCGGCAAGATCGGCGACGGTAAATCTAGAAGCAAATTTGACCTGGGTAAGGATGATTTGAAGAAGAGATTTCACATCGGTTGCAAGTCGAAGTGGTTCATCAGCCGCGAGAATCAGCGCCTTGGTGTACTCAGCTTCAGTTTCTGGGCTGCGACTTCCATAGAGCGCCATCAGCTTGTCCAACAATCGTGCGTCTTCGTCGATCGTTCCGATGAACCGGTCACGGAGTGCTCGCATGTTGGCAAGATCACGGTCAATGATGTCGATATTCGGTTGATTGCTTTTGCGGTTTCGACTCAGAGTCATGACAAGTTCAGCCAGGGAGGCTGAGAAAGCTGCCGCGGCTGCCCCTACGCTTCCTCCTCCGCTATAGCGCGAAGGGTCAGCAACGTGGTCGGCGAAGTCCGGAATTGTCAATCCCGCCAATCGTATCTCGGTTGTGCCTGCCATCGATACACCACCCCGCCTGTTAATAAGAAGGCACCCGCGAGTATAGCATCGTGTTGAGATTCATCTGACACGTACGGCAATTTTGAGCAGTTGTCCGCAAAGGTGGTCGTGGCACGAATATGTGTCCGGTCCGCTGCTCGTCATTGTGTGGGTCCGTTGCGACTGTTCATTTCCTTGGCTCGCCTAGCTCTTACTCGAAGGCTGGGGTTATCAGGAATGTAGTGGCCTTGTTATGAACGTTCAGAAGATGGCGCGACGGTCAGCCCCAGATAAATTGGACCCAACCAATATACGCTAGTATAGCTACGCCGCACGTTTTCCAGTTTATCCACTGTTACATCACTGTCATATAACTGTCGTGATTTCCCTGCAACCATCAGCGGCAACCCGGCTCTTGACCGTCTGTCAACCGTGTGTTAGGCTGTATATCACAATGGTAGGAAGTGTTCGTCCACTCCTTACATGTCTCGGGCGAGGCGGGGCGACGTGTACAGATAGATGTCATGGAAGGACTGTCTCGTGGAAGATCGATCAACATTGAATGGCGCCGATACCGTTTCAGGTTCGTTCGCAACATCACTTCGCCGCTACCGGGAATCCAAGCGTCTTTCTCAAAGTCGCCTGGCAGCATATGCCGAATTTGATCATTCGTACGTGAGCAGACTTGAAAGTGGTTCAAGATTTCCCACGCGCACAGCAGTGATCAAGCTCTCGGAAGCGATGTCACTAGATGCCGCTCAGCGGGATGCTCTGCTCGCGTCGGCAGGCTTCATGCCGGAACAAGTTGAGAATCTAATTGCCGCGGAACCTATCGTCGGTGAAGTTCTTGGCATGCTCCAGGATCTTTCGGTTCCTGACGACGTTCGGGAAGATCTCCGCACCTCTGTTGAGATGGCTGTCCGGCAAGCCCAGCGAGCAATACCAACATTGTCAACTCCCGATACATCGCGAACTGTTGCCGCAGCAGACTAACGTTCGGTACTAGGCCGGATCGTCTGTCTGGATATTGAAAGAATACCCATCCCGGCTGGATGTAAAATCTTTTAGACTTGAAAGACCACTGGTGGTCATCCGACCGCCAGCCGTCCCGACCTCGGAGGAATCAATTGGCTGAATTTGCACACCTTCATTTGCACACTGAATACTCGTTGCTGGACGGGCTTGGTCGAATTGACGACTATATGCAACGGGCAGTGCAGTTCGGGATGGAACATGTGGCGATCACCGACCACGGGGTCATGTACGGCGTTCTCGACTGGTACAAAGCAGCCAGAGCGAACGATTTAAATCCGGTCATCGGTATGGAAGGGTATATGGCCCGAAAGGGTATCCAGGACCGGACTGAGCGGCGTCCCTACCACCTTGTTCTCCTTGCAGAAAATGAAACTGGATATGCGAACCTGCTGAAGCTCGCAAGTCGATCCAGCCTCGAAGGGTTCTACTATCGTCCTCGCTTCGACATGGAAATGCTGAATGAATACCGGGAGGGGTTGATTTGCACCTCGGCTTGTCTGGCTGGTCCCCTGGCAGCACACCTGTTGCTGGATGAGGATGATCGAGCCGAAACAATGGCGAAGGATCTGGTCGAAATGTTCGGAAACGACCACTTTTTCGTTGAGCTACAAGATCATGGAATGCCTGAGCAAAAGAAGGTGATTCCGAAACTCCTCGACATCGCCGATAGACTACATATCCCACTGCTGGCTGCAAACGACGTCCACTATTTGGACCAGGCGGACGCCGAAATGCAGGAACTGCTGGTTTGTATTCAGACCAATCGCACTCTGGATGATCCAAACCGGATGAAGATGACCAGCGATCAACTCTATTTCAAATCACCAGATGAAATGGCGGCTCTATTTGATTTCAGACCTGATGCCATTTCAAATACCGTTGAAGTTGCCAGTCGGTGCAACGTCTCCTTCGATTTCGGCAGGCTGTTTCTTCCCAGACCTGATCTACCCGAAGGGAAGAACGCTCAGGAATATCTTGCAGAGCTGTGCTGGGAAGGCCTTTCTCTTCGATACGAAAATATCACTGAAGAAATACGAAATAGATTAAAGTACGAACTCTACGTAATCGAGCAAACTGGGTTTCCCGAGTACATGCTCATCGTAATGGACTTTGCCAGATTTGCCAGGGAACGGGAGATCCCGTTTGGTGTTCGGGGGTCCGCGGCAGCCAGTATCGTTCTCTACTCAATTGGCGTGACTGATGTCGATCCGATGGCGCACCGGCTGGTTTTTGAGCGGTTTCTCAATCTTGAACGGCGAGAAATGCCGGACATCGATATGGATTTTGCCGACAATCGCAGGTCCGAAGTCATTGAATACGCGGCGAACAAATACGGACACGACCGTGTTGCCCAAATTATCACCTTTGGCACGATGGGAGCGAAGGCCTCAGTCCGCGATGTCGGTCGTGCCCAGAGTTGGTCTCCAGGTGATGTCAATCGCATCGCCCGCTTGATTCCGCCAACATTGAACATGACCCTGGACAGAGCGCTAGCGGAGAGCAAAGAACTTAGAGAGTTGTACGAGTCCGACGATCAGGTTAGCCGCCTCATCAACGATGCAATCCGTCTGGAAGGAATTTCCAGACACGCCGGCACCCACGCTGCTGGAGTTGTCATCAGCAACGATCCGCTGGTAGACCACATCCCATTGCAGCGCCAGTCTCGGGGTTCAGATGAGGATCATCTGTTGCCAACCACCCAGTTTCCGATGGAGACGGTGGCTGAAATTGGTCTCCTCAAAATGGATTTTCTCGGACTGTCGAATCTGACTATCCTGGGCGAAGCCGTTGACATCATTGAGGAGAGCCGTGGTGAGTCGATCGATCTCCTGAGTATTCCCGACGGCGACAAAAACACCTATTCGATGCTGAGTTCCGGCGAAACTTTCGGGGTATTCCAGCTAGAAAGCTCGGGGATGCGGCGGTACATACAGGATCTCAGACCGGAATCCATGGCGGAGCTTGCAGCTCTGCTGGCTCTTTACCGGCCAGGTCCGATGCAGCATATTCCGCGATACTGCGCTTCAAAGCACGGCGAAGAGTCGATTACCTATCCACATCCCGATCTTGCGGAAATCCTCGACGAAACCTACGGGGTTATTGTGTATCAGGACCAGGTCTTGCTCATCGCTCAGCAGTTCGCAGGCTATACGCTTGGCGAAGCTGACATCATGCGCAAGGCAATGGGCAAGAAAATACCTGAAAAAATGCAGGCTGAACGTGATCGGTTCATCAAAGGGGCGCTGGAAAACGGCTACACTGAAGAAGACGCGATTAGAATCTTTGAGTTAATCGAGCCGTTCGCAGGCTATGCATTCAATAAAGCTCATGCCGTCTGTTACGCTACCGTGTCTTACCAGACTGCGTATTTGAAGGCGAACTATCCTGCTGAGTACATGACGGCAATTCTGCGGCATGCTCAGAATCATCCTTCAGGCGCGTCGGCGCGCATCGCCGCTTCGGTCTCCGAATGCACCAAACTTGGAATCGAAGTGTTGCGACCGGATATCAATGAGTCAGGTGTTTATTTCCAGGTTACCGAGACCGAGGATAACCCGTCGATTCGTTTCGGTCTCGCGGCAATAAAAAATGTCGGCGAAAACGCCGTCACAAATATTGTTCGCTCAAGAGCTGATGCGCCGGGTGCGAGGTTCACATCACTACTAGACCTGTGTTCTTCAATCGACCTGAAACAGGTCAATAAACGCGTGCTTGAAAGTTTGATCAAGTGTGGCGCTTGTGACGACTGGGGAAGCCGTCAAGGACTGCTCGAATCGCTGGAACCAGTAATCTCCTCAGCGCTGTCTCAGCAGCGAGCGGCCGAGAGAGGGCAAATGGATCTGTTTGGCGGTGAGGTGGTTGTCGAGCTCTCAGAGTCCGTCGTTGTCGATCCGCTGCTCGATGTTCCGAAAAAGACATTGCTTGCCTGGGAAAAGGAACTGGCCGGTATTTATCTGACAGAAAATCCGCTGATCGATGTTCAACAGGCTGCGCGAAATGAAGGTATTCGATTCAGTTCCATTCTACAGATTGAACCGGAGATGATCGGCGGTTCTGTCTCCATAATCGGCCTTATTAGTGAAGTACGACGGATTGTAACCAGAAACAATCAGGCAATGGCAATCGTGAACGTGGAGGATCTGGGAGGGGAGATTGAACTGGTTGTTTTTCCGAGAACCTACGAGACGGTAAGCCATTTGTTGGAAGAAGATACTTCGGTGCTCGTTACCGGTAGGATCGATGAGAGAAACGATGCGCTACAGATAATCGTTGAGGAGATCAAGTCAGTCGAAGTCGACACCAGCAGACATCTCAACGAGCAGCGAACAGTAATCCTCACGATTCAACTGGATGAACTTCAAAATGGCGCGTACTCAAATTTGCAGCAACTTCCTCGACTGCTCCAAACATTTACTGGTGACGACCTGCTAGAACTCAAGCTAGGTTCAAGTGAATCCGGCGCGGTCAGGTATTTGCGCTCAAGGACCAAAATCGATTGGTGCCGGGATCTTGAACGAGCAGTCGATGAATTGTTTGGCCCCGGAGCAGTGTCAATTCGAGACACGTCTCGGACCGTGGTGTCAGGAGCATTGATAGCTAGCTGAATCGGCAAAAGCTGGCTGGTACGACGAGCATGTCGATCTTCACTGCTATGCGACATATCCCATTATAGTCACATCCGGTTAATGGAACTTCATATTCGAACAGGTTCAAAGCAGACCTGATCTTAGATGACAGCCTCAGCATGAAATGGTCATCAAAACATAATACAATACAAATATATCTAAATTAATAGATATGATATGCCTTGGTGAGTGTTCGATACCAACTATGAGGTTCAGTAAAACAAATCTATCTGGATACTTGCGGCTTTTGCAGAATAGCCTTGGACGGAACATGAACATGAGGAAATTGAATCGTGATTGATTCAGGCGATTCCTGGCACAAGCTGACACATCCGGACACTCAGTTGTCCGCCTCGGAAGTTGCTTACCGCCAAATTCGTGAAATGATAGTGACTGGAGTTCTTCAACCAGGACAGATCATAAAAGAGAAAGACCTTGTCGAGTTTCTGGAAATTGGTCGCACGCCAGTCCGGGAAGCGATTCAACGTCTGGTTCAACAACGTATGGTAGAAGTATTTCCCCGGCGAGGCATAGTCGTCTCAAAACTGAGTCTCAATGATGTCCAAGCGATATTTGAAGCGCGTGAAACTATCGAATCGAAGACCGCGGAACTTGCTTCGTTGCGACACGGTGAAGATGCAGCGGTTGAGATGGTTAACTTGGGTACTAGAATTCGTGAAGATGCTGGAAACGAAGGCTACGGCGCGTTTCTTCGATCAGATCAACTCCTGCACCGGCTCATTGCTGAAGCGTCCTGCAACTGGTTGCTAGCCGAATACACCGACCATCTGCTGGTGCTGTCGGACTGGGTCTGGCACCAGTACTTTCAGCAGAGGGGTCCTGATCCTTCAGTCTACTTCGCCCATGAGAACATCATTGAAGCGATCACGGCACGGGACTGCGACAAAGCCGGTAAAGCCATGCGAGATCATATTCGACAGGCGCGTGACGTCATTCAGAACGCCAACTACTAGTTTCATCGCTGCAACAAAATCAGAGAACGCTCGTAGCTTCGATATCCTTGAATTGGCCATTGCATGCTGTTTATCCGTTGAACCGATGACCTTTGTAAAGGCAGAAGTCAAACTTGGTTGTTCAGGTTCTGCCGGTTACCCAGTCATAGCGGGGGTCGTCATCAATAATTGGACCGGATGGACGGGAACCTATTCCTGCTCCACCGTCCACATTCCAGACTGCTCCTGTTACATACCCCGCAGCATCTGACGCTAGGAAGAGTACGATTGATGCAACTTCTTCAGGTTCGCCAGGCCGGGCCAGGGGAAGATTCGGTATTCGTGCCGCAAGCCCTTTTGCCATCACGGGTGGCAACGGTTTTGGCTGCGTATCAATAAGGCCAGGGCTTATGACATTGACAAGTACATTGAAGGGCGAAAGCTCAATTGCAGCTACACGAGAAAAAGACTCTGTTGCTGCTCTGCTGGACGCATAGGCTGCAGCTCCTGCCGATCCTCGAGTACTGACGCCGGAGGAGAAGTTGATGATCCGCCCGCCTTTACCTGCTTCAGCCATAGCCTTTCCGGCTGCCTGAGTCATCAGAAATGTGCCACGAGTGTTGACCGCATAGATGGTGTCCCAAACATCGACACGTTCTTCAAATAAGGAAGCGTGTGGGGCAACGGCGGCATTGTTGACACAGACATTAATGTCACCAAATCGTTCTATCGCGGTCTTTACGATATTTGCCGCGCCTTCTGGGGAACTGACATCAGCGACGAGTTGCTCAATCAGGGACGACGCGAATAGCTGGCAGGTTTCAGCTAATCCGTCCTGATCCCGATCGACAGCCAGGATAGAAGCATTTGCTGTAGCGAACTGACCGACAATCTTTCTTCCGATACCGCGCGCCGCGCCGGTTACAATGACGACGCGATCTTGAAAATCAAAAGTAATGCTCATGTTCACTCCAACCGACTTGAAATCACCACCTGCCTCATGTTCGCATAGTAGAAATTCAAGAACAAGACGTTGAGATGAGTTTATATCGATGCTGCCAAGCAGATGATTTTCTGTAGGATGAAGCACCAATTTCCCTGGCGCTGTTGCTGGTATCAATACTTACAATGCACATAAGAGTATGGATTTCGAGCTAGTCAAAATATTTCAGGATACCGTAGATAAGTCCAAGAGTTCCGACCACGCCAAACCCTATGCCGATGAACCAGAGTTTTCTCGTATCGACAATGATCGCCATTCCGCTGATCGCAATACCGACTGAAAGCAACGTCACAGCTACTGCCAGGATAAGATGTGTGGAGTTCGCCGTTGCAATCGCAGATTCTTCATCCTCGGATTCTGTATCAAGCGACGCTATTTCCGCGTCATAATCTTCAACACGCTGAACTTCCGCTGGATCTGGAGTTTGACCCAAACTGAGCAGTATCTCATGTTTAGCTCGCAAAATTTCTATGGTAACGCGGTCGCCTTCTATGATCGTGGCATCGAGTGATTCTTGAGAGCTATCGAGAAGTGATTCGTGGGCTGTAATACCTGCCAGCAGCGCTCCAACCGCGGTGAGTAGTGCCAGCACCAGGGTGAAAGCAGCTAATTTTCCGTGCCAATCCGGTTTTCGTTCATAGCCTTCTCCATCTTCTTTGGCAGATTCCATGATCAACTCATTTGCCAATTCGGCGCTATCGCCTATTTCCATTTTCTTCCTGCTCCTGTGGTTTGATCTGTTGTTGCAATAACCCGGTAATGTTGGTGTCTAGACTGGCACACTATACAACCCACTCAGCAAGAAAATATGATCACAATTTTCTCAATGGCTTAACCACAATACCGGCATCTATGCCTGGCAATGAAAGTACTCAATCCACCGCCCGGTATACATTGCCTGTCGATGGCTCAATAACAGTATTTCGCATACACCATGGAATGTCGCACAAGGCAGAGAACTTGCTGATTCACATTCGGGCGATCGCAGCCGGTTATAAATCTGTGACAAACCCATATCCTGGCATCCGCTCACAGTCCAGTTTGAGGCTCGATTACCCGGGTGGACTTCAATCCAGTTGCACAACGGTATCCTGTGACTTGGATGGAGTTGTTTTGAACAACGAAATATGTAGTTCACCGGCAAGAAAGCAAGTGCTTTGATGGTGGTTTTCATTGAGTGTCGGGGGATTCATCAATGCGAGATGTGAAAACAATTGAATGAAGTGAAGAATTCATACAATCGACACTACTTGAGCTAAGTCCCGAATAAACTGAGAAAATGACATGGCTGCTGAATTCAGGATAAGCATCAGAAGAAAGGACGATTAATGAATCGATTGACTGGAAAGAAGGCTCTTGTCATTGGCGGAAGCACTGGAATTGGACGAGCAGTTTGCTTGCAATTTGGGGCGGAAGGCGCTGACCTTGCCATTGCTGATTTCGGTCACGAGTCAGAAATGGCTGACCTGGTGGCTGATCTCAATGCGAACGGTAGTAACGCAATCCCGCTAGAAGTGGACGTTCGACAGGAAGATCAGGTCAGCCAAGCCATCGAAGCGGCAATCCAACGGCTGGGTCATATAGATATTCTGGTCAACAACGCCGGCATTGCCGGCAATAAAGTCGCGGTTCAAGATGAGTCCGTTGAGGATTTTGATGAGGTGATGGAGGTAAATGTGCGTGGAGTGTTTTTCGGCATGAAACATGTGATGCCACATATGCTTGAGCGGCAGTATGGACGAATCATCAATACAGCATCACAGCTTGCTCACAAGCCGAGGCCAAGAAACGCTCCTTATTCCGCTTCGAAAGCGGCCGTCGTGGCACTGACAGCCTCGGTCGCTCAGGAGGTCGGCCACCTGGGCATTACGGTCAACTGTGTCTGTCCTGGCCCGACCGAGACGCCAATGTGGCGAATTTCAGGCACCGAAGACAGCCGGCGTCAGCTTGTCGAGTCATTGCCTATTCCAAGGGTAGCTCAACCTGACGAGATCGCGTGGGCATATGTCTATCTTGCGTCGGACGAAGCCGCCTACTGCACCGGTCAGTCGATCTCTCCGAACGGTGGCGACGTAATGTGGTAGTTGAGAGCCTCAATCAGGATAGTTTTTGTACCAGATCTCGCGCGCACGAAAATCATCTGGTAGTAAAGTTACTTTTTCGGCTGCGAACTCGAATTCTTCCCCTTCAGAATCCAGGGTTCTGACAATTTGCGCGGCATCAAAGCGAAATCCGTTGAATCGAGCAGGAGGCTGGTTGGCTAACCAGACCCAGGCTCTGCCTAGCCAGAGCGGGTCCGCCCAGTTCGAAGCCACATCCGGGTCAACATTGTCAAGTTCTTGCCAGGTCATTCGGGTTGGTTTTATAGGCGCGCCAGGACCAATGGTATTGATTGCGATGTTGTAATCTCTTGCCTCTAAGGAGAGTGATTTGACGAACCCGTCAACGCCGTGTTTGATCGTGCAATAAGCGATTTCTTCTTTGAAGCCTCGATAACTAGATCCGCTACCGATTCCAATAATATGACCGCCTCCCTGTTGTTTGATCTGATCCCAGGCGGAATAGGTGAGATTGAACATTCCTCCCAGACCAACGTCCAGCTGTCGCCTCCATTCGTCGGGTGTTGTCGCGTCGAAAGTGATCAGCGGCATATATATTGCGTTGTGGACAATAACATCAAGCCTGTCCCAACTGTTGACGACCTCCTGAATGAGAGTCTGACAGGCGCTGAGATCAGCTACATCGGAGAGAAAGGTCTGATAGGTCGAGTTGTCAGATTCCAGGTCTGTTGCACAGCGTTTGAGTTCGTCTGGTTCGATATCAGTAACCACTACCTGTGCTCCGGCTAATCCAAACGCCCGGGCGATACCCCAGCCGAGACCGCGTGCCGCGCCTGTGACTAGCACCACCTTTGGATCTTCAATGGAGCGCATCACGTCGTTTCCTACTTTCGTTTTGAGACGCCAGGTGTCGAAATTTTTGTTTTCTCCTGAGAGTGGAGCGCGACATCAGATCGATTGGAGGCAAGGTCGAGTTAATTGTCGCGTCCTATTCGCCGCACCACACCCATCTCTGTTCATCCAATGAAGTGCGAATGCCTGCCAGAACGCGTTGTGCGGCAAGTCCGTCATGAAAATTCGGACCGCTTTGTTGACCGGTCCGAATGTCGTCTACAAAGCTTTCAACCAGCCTGCGGTTATAGTGATAAAGGATGCCGACCGGGAACTTGCCCGCCGCATCGATCGGATCCAGTGGTGGTTCGAACGTCAACATTTTTCGATCAACCGGATCGTCTCTGGTTACCGCGATCAGAGATTCTGAGGATCGTCCGTGCTGTTGCCAGAGCAGTGATCCTTCAGATCCATACACCTTCATCGCACTGTCTCCAACTGGAAATGATGCCCAGCCAGAACGGAACAGCGCCTGTCCACCGCTCGCGTATTCGCCGATCCAGGCTGATACATCATCCTCCTTGACCGCGACTCTGCCACCGTCTGGAAGCGATCGTTCAGGTATGAGTGTTAGCCCGTGCGCGACTACCTGCTCGATCGATCCCCCGAACCAGATCGCCAGGTCAATGGTATGTGCGCCATATTCAACAAATACACCACCATTCGCATGCTGGCGTTGCATTTTCCAATGAACTGGCATAGTTGGATCGGCAAACTGGGCATTTATTCCGATGTGTTCAAAGAACTGCACCTCACCGATAAAACCGTCCGAGACGAGTTGATGCATGTTCTGCACAACCGGAGAGTGGCGAAACAGAAATCCGATCCGGGCGACGAGTCCCGATCTGTCCGCCGCTGCTACCATTTCGATGCTCTGGTCGAGACGATGCGAAAGAGGTTTCTCACAGAGAACGTGTAAACCAGCGTCGAATGCCGCGATCACCAGATCCCGGTGCGTGTCATCCGGGGTGGCGATGACTATCGCATCGAGGTTGTCTGGATCGCTGAAGAGTTGTTCAGCATCCGTTTCAACACGTTCGATCGAGAACGATTTAGCAGTTGCATGTGCCACCGATTCGTTCTGGTCGACGACTGCGGCGACCTGCACCTTAGGCATCGAACTGAATGCTGGCAGGTGCGCTCTGGTTCCCCAGGCGCCCAGACCGACAATGCCGACTCTCATAGGGTCCAGAGACATCTATGTCCTCCAGCCAAAACACCGGTTGTCACTATGGGCAAACGATCGAACGAGCACACAGGTGATGTAATGCGATCTGATCATCAAGGGAACGGCTACCATTCGGCAGCATAGCTGTGTCAGCCTGGAGATGGACCAACATACCCTTCTATAGTGATTTCTTCATCTTTCATCAACGCCGCCGTCAGAGCAACCGGGATCGATCCATGCGAAAGAAAATCATCGTGGAACTGGTTGAGTTGAAAACCCGGATGTTGTCGCAAATCGTCTCGAAGCTCATGAATCATGTCCGTGCCGAACAGGTACATCATTGCCGCTCCAGGAAACATCGAGTTCTTGACGGCTTCTGTATGAGAGGCTGATTCAGGCATTCCAATATCACGGTGATAGAAATTCACGGCGTCGTCGAATGACATTGTGCCGCTATGCAAGCCGGCGTCAACAATGGCTCGTCCAGCCATTCGTGCGAGTCCTTGCTGTTCGGCAAGATTTTCCAACGGCGTGAGGTAACCGGCTTCGTTCATCAGATCAGTCGCGTAACAGGCCCACCCTTCCGCCATCGTGCCGCCACAGAGCATCGCGATCCGTAGCGAGCAATCGACCGCCGCCATCTGTCCGATTCGAGATTGCGCGCGGTAAGCCCACCAGTTCTGAACATGATGGCCGATGCCGCCGTGATGTATCACGTGGTTGAGTCTGATCTGACTCAGATTTGTTTTTTCCAGCAACCGCTGTTGCTCTTCAGCAGGCATGTCTGGTTCGATTGGGGTCACTAGATAGCGCTGAGTGACGTGGGGATCGAATGGCGCTGGCGCACGATAAAAAAGAAAGTAGAGATTCGGGGCGGCTGACCTCGCCCAGTCCGGAATTGGCTGAAACTCAATTGGGTAGTCCGGCCAGGTAAGCAGTTGCTGGGATATTGCATAGGATCTTGCGGCATCCCATTCCGTCTGGTACGTGGCGTAGTATGCCTCGACACTGGGATGTAATCTGCCTAATTCGGTGAGTAGAGAAGCTGGATCGGCCTCCGGATTGATGGCATGACTTGCTTCGAGCGTCGATTCCCGTGCTTCTTCCAGTCGCCTGAATGCGTACTCTGCGACTGCCGCGGTATCGATATCCAGGCAATGAGCACGCTTCAACAGATTGTCAAACGCGTGAGCTCCAACTCCATAGTTACTGTGCGATGAAGGGGCAAGTGATTCAAGCAGAAAACGACGAAACTCTTCAAACGCCGATTTTGCTTGTGATGCTGCTGATCGTAGGTCAGGATGTGAAGCCCCGTGCCGGTTAATTAGAATATCGATACCATCGGTCAGCAGATTGATCGCACCGTCGCATTCGACCACAGCCTTGTCGACCCATGCACTAGGGCAACTGGTTATATTTGATCTTCCCTGTTCGAGAAACTCAGGTATCAGCTGTAACCTCTGGACAGCAGATTCCGTTCGTTCATTGATTGGCTGATACTGACGCAAAAAAAGTGAAACAATGCTAAAGGTGGCTTCGCCTGTGTAGAGGCAGGGATTGTCCAGCAATATCCTGGATTCGCTCAGTTCCCAGATCTCGGTCAACAGCGCATTGCGTGCCAGCAACCGGTCGATGGATTCCCACTTCGTGGTGGGCGGAGCGACCGAACCGGAGTCGAGTTGTTCGAGCAGTAATTGAGATTCAGCCAGCCAACTGGAAACACCTGCACCCGAATAATCCGGAAGCAGGTTGTCATACTCATGCTTGCCAATGAATGTCGCGCTGACCGGCTGGTGTCGGTAGTACGATTCGAAGAATCGGTCCAGCCAGTGGCTTGTACTCACCGGCATGTTATTGTCCTGCCAGTGGAAGATCGACCCAGCGTCGCTCGTGAAACGATAGCTCAACTGCGTTTATTGCTTCCTGTACCCAGGCGCCGTCATCAAAGTTTCCCTGATTCCGGTCACTGTCTTCAATGATTTCATCGATAAAATCATTGATCAGATTAGCGTAGAAGAGGGTCCGCCAGGACTCTCGTGCATGCCCACCGACCGGATAGAATTCCTGAGGTATCTCAAGTTCGCGGAACTCGACGCTGTCCGGAGTGGCGATTTTGATCGTTTCTGCGACGCCAAACTCTTCGACGAGCCTGCAGATGATTGCGCCCTTATCCCCGTACAATCGAACTTCGATACCGGGATAATTTCCGATGGTGACAAAACTGCTCTGAATGAACCCAATGGCGCCATTTTCGTACTCATGAAGGTAGATATCGCCATCGTCGATGTTCATGCGCATCATTTTTCCAGCGTCTCGAACCATCCGTTCGGGGATAAAGTTGCGCATCGTGCCAACAACCCGTGTGTAGTCTGACCCCACCCACCACCGACCGATATCAATGACTGGCGCTCCGTATCCTTCAAGTGATGAGGTACGAATGCGTGACTGGTCTTCGCTCGGGATGCCTTGACGAAGCGGCGTTTGGGGATTAAGCCACTGCGAATTCTGCTCGTAGCCGTTGTAGATAAACGGACGTCCGACGAAGCCTTCGTCGATCATAGATTTTGCATACCGCACCCCAGGACTGTACCGGAACGTGAATCCGAGTTTCGTCTTCAGTCCTTTGCCCTTGGCTAGATCGGCTGCCTCTTTTGTTTGTAGGTAGTTGTAGGCGACTGGTTTTTCGCAGAGGACGTGTTTGTCTGACTCAAGCGCAGCCCAGGACAGCTCGAAGTGGGTATGTGATGGTGTCACGACATCGATGACATCGAGATCGGAGCGGGTAATAACTGTTTGCCAGTCATCACTGTGTTCCGGGATATCGAACTCGGCAGCCAGATCCTCCGCCCGGCTTTGTTCTGGATCGCAAACAACGACAACGTCGCAACGTGGATCTCGTTGCCAGCCGGGAATATGCGCCATTTGCGCCCACCGGCCAGCGCCGAGTACCCCTACACGAATTTTTTCGGTCATCGGATCTCCGTTTCCAATTCTTACCTCCAGTCGAGCCAGACTGGCTGGTTGATGAACACTATATTTTTAATCTTCCATGCGTAGCACATCGCCAAGCCCGTCGCCAATGAGGCTGAGTGCTATGCCGGTGATTACGATTGCCGCACCAGGGAAGAAGCTGATCCACCAGGCGGTTGTCATGAACGTCTGGCCACCAGCAACCATTGCACCCCATTCCGGGGAAGGCGGTCGAGCGCCTAAACCGAGGTAACTCAGACCTGCAGCAAGACCGATATAGAGGGCAACATCCGTGGCAGCAAAGACGATAGAGGGCGTTACTGTATTCGGAAAAACATGCTTGCTAATGATTCGCCAGTTCTTGCCGCCGATTGACTTCACCGCGACAACGTACTCTTTGTTCTTCTCAGCGAGAATAGAAGATCGAATCAGACGCGCATAGACAATCCAGGCGAAGATTGCAACTGCTATGTACATGTTCCTCAAGCCTGGACCCAGCACTGAGACGATGAAAATAAGGAGAACCAGTCCTGGAAATGCTTGCACGATATCGACAGCGCGCATAGCGACGGTGTCGATCCATCCACCGAAAAAACCGGCGGCAGTACCTACAAAGATGCCGATAACAAACGGTGCGATCACCGCAATGAATCCAACTTGCAGGTCAATGCGTGCGCCAAAAATCACCCGCGTGAAAACGTCCCGCCCGAACTGGTCGGTGCCGAAGTAGTGATTGAAGCTCGGACTTTCAAGCGCATCCTGAGGATTTTGCTCCAACGGACCAAACGGAGTTAGAAATGGCGCAAAAATGGCGATGAGCAGTATTAATAGAAGGATCGAACCGCCGATGAGTAAATTTTTGTTGTGAAAGACTCTCCAGATCCTGTGACTCCGGGGACGTTCTACTGCTGCTACATCAGCCAGTACCCTGGCATCGGCAACGTCAGCCGACATGTGGGACTCAACCTTCCCTGTGGTTGATTTCTCTAACCCAACTCAACTCTTGGATCGAGAAACGAGTAGACGATATCGGTTGTCAGATTGACCAGTATTACCATAATCGCGAAAAAGAACGTTACGGCTTGAACTGTAGGGTAGTCCCGAGCCTGGACGGCGTCTATCAACAGTGCGCCAAGTCCCGGCAGCGCAAACACCCGTTCGGTAATCACCGCACCTCCCATCAGCGCCCCGATTGTGATTCCAAACATGGTAACGGTTGGAATCATCGCATTTCGGAGAACGTGCAGGGTGATAACCCGGTGTTCCACTAACCCTTTGGCACGAGCTGTCCTGACATAATCCGAGGTAATAGCATCGAGGATACTTGACCGGAGAATCCTGATGATGATTGGGCTTGTGCCGAGAGCAATTGCGAGTGCAGGCAATATCAGGTGTTGCAAATGCTCCATTGGCGTATCCCCATAGCCGGACACCGGAAGCAGTCCTAGTTCAATGCTAAATATGATGATCAGCAGGATGCCGGTGTAAAACGTGGGCATAACCATAGTCACTGTGAGCAATGACCGTATGGCGTTGTCAATCAGGCTGTCTTTTCTCAGAGCAGCCAGAATCCCAAGTGGTACTGTGATAACGATGAGGAAGAATGCCGTAACGCCAACAAGTGAGAACGAAACCTTCATACGGTCCCAGAGCAAGTCACTGACCGGTACGCGGTATTTGAGCGAATCACCGAGATCAAGCGTCACGAGATCACCAATGAAATATGCGTACTGCATATATATCGGTTCATCGAGACCCATTTTTGTTCTCGTCTTCGCGATCATCTCATCTGTTGCTTTTTCACCCAGATACACCTGGGCTGGATCGCCGGGGATGGCGCGCAACATAGCGAAGATGATGATGGTAATCCCAAATACGACCGGCACCATCTGAATCAACCGGCGAAGAATGTACCGTCCTCTTGACATAGAACCCCCGTGAGAACGTCACGGAGGCAGGATTCACTGCCTCCGTGACGGTGAAGAACGTTAAGCTTCTTTCCAGGTATCAATGAATCCGTACGGGCCTAGCGGGTGGTGCCAGAAGCCGTGGATGTTTGTCTGAAGCGCGTCGATGTACGGGATGCTGAAGAGATAGAAGAGCGGACCATCTTCAGCCCACAACGCCTGCACCTTATAGTACATTTCCTGTCTCGTGTCCGGATCCAGCTCTACTTTGGCGGCTAGCACCAGCTCTTCCGCCTCAGGGTTGGAGTATCCAGTACGTGCGTGACCGGAAGACTCCGGCAACACGAAATAGGTGAGGATCTGATCGGGGTCGATCATGTCGTTTGTCCAGCCACCTAGCCGGACATCGTAGTCACCTGCCGTCGTGCGATCGTTGACAACCGCACTGTCTAACGGTGAGATGATCAGGTTGATCCCGATCTCAGCCCACATTGCTTGAAGGGCAGTTGCGATCGCTTCCTGCTGCGTGTTTCCAGCCGTAATCAGCACTTCAGCGTCCCCGCCGTCTGGATGTTCCGACATCGCCATCTCTTCTTTGGCGGCTTCGACATCATAGATCGGTTCGGGATAGCTGTCATCGTGATACAACGCGCCGTTCGGAATGATCGTGTTTGTTCGCTCAGCTATACCGAACTGAACGGTTTCGATTAGCTGGTCGTAGTCAATTGCCAGCGACATTGCTTTGCGGACATGCGGATCATCGAATGGCGGATTCGGATCCGGATAGGCTACGTTGACACGCGCGAAGTAGTTGTACGAGGCCGTCGAAAGGATGACTTGAAGATCGGGATCTCCCTGCAGTTCTTCAACACGGTTGAACGGGATACTCGTCTGTCCGATCACCCCGTCGACTTCTCCGCCCTGTAGCTGGAGGATAGCGCTGTTCGAGTCCGGCACCGTGACTACTTTTATCTCGTCGAGATAAGGCAATCCCTCTTCCCAGTAGTGTTCATTTTTGACCAGTGTCGTGTATTCGCTCACCGCCCACTCGCCAATAGCGTACGGTCCGGTTCCCATTGATTGGCTGGCCAGAGCCTCTTCGCCGTTTTCCTCGAACCAGGCTTTCGAGATGATCGTTGAGTTGAACATCGATATCGCTGCGAGAAATGCTGCCTCGCCGGTAACCAATTGAATTTCGATGGTTGAATCGTCTGGCGCGGTAATCGTGTCAACATTCGCCAGCGTAAACGACCAGGGGCTTTCTTCGCTATCGCGGGCGCGCTCAAGGGAGAAAATGATGTCGTCGGTGACGAGTTCACTGCCGTCCGAGAACATCACGCCGTCACGAAGGGCAAAGGTATAGGTCGCGGCATCGTCAGAGATCTCCCAGGATTCAGCAATATTAGGCTCGATACCAGTAGCAGTATCATCGGTTTTCACCAGACCCTGATAAATGCTGTAGATCATCCAGATAACTGCATTCGAGTCATTCAGAACCGGGTCATACAGGTCGGCATCAACGTCTCGGATGAACACCGCACTGCCACCTGACACCGCTTCTCCAGAGGGCATCGTTTCCGTTGCGGCAGCAGTTTCTTCAGTATTCCCTCCGCCGGCTTCAGCAGTTTGCGTCGCAGCGCCACTCATGTCAGCTGAGATCTCTAGCGTTTCCGTCGGTTCGCTTGAGCCAGAGTCCCCGCCACTATCGTCATCATCGTCATCGTCTCCTCCACAGGCGGCGAGCAATGTGCCAACTGCCGGTACGGCCAGCGCCATTGCCACAGCTCGTTTGGCGAAACTGCGACGGCTTAGGGAATTTTCGAACAACAATTTTTCAAGTTCAGACATCTGATCTATCCTTCTCTTTTCACCAGTTTGCACACCCAGTGTTTCTCAACCCTGTTTTGTCGATATTGCGCAACCTCAACATCGACCAAGCAAATAATTGTCCGCAATCCACCTTTCTCAATCTTCTCGAAATGAGCGCAACCCGAAGACCAGTGTTCCAATAGGTATCAGCCCGATTGTTGGAACTGGTATTCGCTATCGCAGTTGCCGATCAGTTACATGCATAATGATATATTATCCGCGCAAAGAATAATATATCCAATATTTGAAACATGATCGAACCGAGGTCTGGTTCAGTCTGTTGAAATTTTCTGAACCATCGACGGAGAAGGTGTGGCTCCAGATAGGGGGCTGCATGATATCGAAGAAAAAAGTGTTGCTGAATTTCGACGTTTTTGGATTGCGGCAGCACATTCGATGCGCGCGATGCAGAAAGGACAGTTTAGATTTTTTCAAATCAAGATTTTAGCGATTCAAGAAGGAGAAGTGAACCGAACTCCTGAATTGCACAAGCGTCAATTTGAGGATAACGAAACAGCTGGAAAACCTTGAAATTTGTTTTCGCCGCAGCAGATCTACGACGTTGTATGGCAATGGCACTTCAACGACCTGGAAAGTAAAAGGAATCGAGATATCCCGATCAACGTTCTGCTGTTGCGATCAGGAGTGAACCGATACGTTTGGCGCTGGATACAACTTTTCAAGAACCAGCGAAGTATCTTCCGCAAGCACAAGTCCGCTGTCGTAGCGTTGCAATAAGTTCAGCATACGGTCCACAGCTTCGATCTCATTGGTTGCTTCAATTACGATTGGAAGTGCTGCGCTATCCGCAAGACCAGCCTTCAACAACTCCCGTCTAGCTGCCTGGTCTGAGTTCGCATGGATGATTACGACTCCTGCAAGCGACCCGATGATCCTGCCGATTTCACGGATCTCCTCCAGTGGCATATCTGGAAAGACACCGGCCACAACAAGAGTCCGGCGATGTGGCTGTCGTCGGATGCCTCGCATGAGCATCTTTAGTGGCCAGGCTCTTGGAGCGGAATCGACAATTATACGACTGTCGAAATATTCAAAAATATTGCAAGCACCTGGTTGTCTGGAAATATCCGGTGAGAATTTACTCACGGTAGCGAGAATGCCAGCTAGTGGATATCCAAGTGTCCCGGATAAGCAAATAGCCGCCAGGATGTTTTGTATCTGGAACATAAGAGATCCGCCTACCGGCGCATAAAGTTCATCCAGATGGGCAATTGCCACTGCGCTATCGAGACTGCCATACATCACTTCATCTTCGTGTATCCAGGCGCCGGTTCCGCCTTCATCCAGATGGTTGACCAACACAGGATTTTCGTGATGGAGCGCAAAAAGGAGTCGATTGTTTGGAAACTCCTCAATCAATGACACGACTGCCGGGTCATCGGCGTTTCCAATGATGACACCATCGTTTTTCAGCGCCGATAATATCTCTTTTCCAGCTGCATATTGCCGCTGGGCTATCTTGGTGTGCTGGCAGAGGGAGTCGTTACCGCAGATATTGGTTATGACAGCTGCCTGATAGGTAGACGCTGGCAACCCAACACCAACGACCGTTGGGGCATTCATCTCCTGGACCACCAGTTCCAATTCACCGGCTCTGGCCCCAAGAAGCACCCGTTTCCATGCTCCAAGTTCACCAGCCAATAATTCATCATTTACATAAACGCCGCTGGAAAGCCAGCTTCCAACGTTTGCTCCTGACGCTCGAGCAATTTCTATGAGCAGCCAGGCGATAGTAGATTTGCCTTGTGATCCGCCAATAGCCACCATTGGCGCTAGTGTATTGCGATCTGGCTTGGATCCTTTACCAATATCGTCCAGAAGGTTTGGCAGCGGAGTTGTAATCATCTGCGGATTTCTCCAGATTCCTCAACACAGAATATCGACAGCTGTGCATTGGACATTGATGCGCGCGCCAGCTTTTGGACAAGTTTCCTGTAGGCACGGGCACGGTGAGAAACTAAATTTTTTTCATCAACCGTTAGTTCGGCCAGGGTCATCCCTTTAAAGGCTGTTGCCTCAGGGTCGCAGATTTCGAACAGCGGGTCGTAACCGAAGCCCTGATTGCCTCTCGGATGGTCAATGATGACACCTTCGAGAGTAGCCCTGGCTTCGTAAGTGTTGCCTTTTGTATCGACGAGCACGACAGCTGAAACGAACCTGGCGGCTCTCGTGAGATTGTCGTTCTTTGATAGACATCGAAGAAGATGAAGGTTGTTCTCGTCGTCCGAGGCTGAGTCGTGTGCAAATCGGCTGGAATAAATCCCTGGCCGGCCATCGAGCGCGTCGACACACAGACCAGAATCATCAGCGACGGACATGAACCCCGAGCTGGAGCCGTGGACCGCCTTGATCCGTGCGTTTTCAACAAATGTCGATCCGTCTTCGACCGGTGAGCTAAGTCCAACATCACGCAGCGTCAGAATTTCAATGGTCGGTGGCAACAGCTGCTCCAACTCCGCGACTTTGCCACGATTTTCTGTTGCGAGAAGAATGTTCATATCAAGTGATCGGCTGCACTTTCAATCGAACGTCGTAGAGTAGGACCGAAAAGCCTGATTGCGTTCTCGGTGGTCCTTCGCCCGACCTCATCTTCAGATATCTCCTTGATCTCGGCTATCGTCGAGATTACAGATCGAATGTATGCTGGTTCATTCCGTTTACCCCGCCAGGGTTCAGGGGCAAGATAGGGAGCGTCCGTTTCGACGATGATCCTGTCGACAGGCACGCTTTTTACCGCTTCTCTGACTTCAGGTGCGTTGCGGAAAGTGACAATTCCGCCGATGCCGAGCATATAGCCCAGTTCCAAACAGCAGGATGCGTAGGAAACGTCACCACCGAAACAGTGCATCACCCCGCGAACTTGCGGGTAGTTTGCGACAATATCGAGTGTTTGAGATTCCGCCGACCGCTGATGAATAATTACCGGCATCCTCAGATTCGAGGCATTTTCCATCTGGCGGTGGAAGACGCGACGTTGTAGTTCCTCGTCATCGGGATTTCTAAAGAAGTCTAATCCTATTTCACCGATCGCGACGACATCCGATTTTTTTGCTTCGACAACCAGTGAAGTCTCAAGCGAAGATGACCATTCGGATGCGTTGTTCGGATGCAATCCTACCGCGCGGACGAAATGAGCATTGCCATCGCTCAGTTGTTCGGTTGTTCTCCACCGCTCCGGATTGAACCCAATAAGCACCATACTGGTAACCCCGGACACAGCTGCTCTGGCGAGAACCTGATCCCGATCGTCGTTAAAGGCTTCAAGGTCGAGATGGCAGTGTGTGTCTACCAGGCAAATCACTTGACGGTGACACTTTTCGCAAGATTCCGCGGCTTATCTGGATCATAATCTTTCAGCAACGCCAGCTGATAGCCGAGCAGCTGGGCAGGAACGATCATGACCAGTGGGTTTGCATTTCCGGCGTCCGGCACCGGCAAGTGGATATCAAAAATCTCATCGTTCCGAGAGGAGACACCGATAATCAGCCCGCCGCGTGACTTGAGCTCGGTAGCGCCTGAAATAATGTCGGCTCGTGTTTCATCCTCAGGGGCAAAAACCAGACAGGGTGTGCCTTCTTCTATCAATGCGATCACCCCATGCTTGAGTTCGCCTCCTGCAAACCCCTCAGCGTGAATGTAGGAGACTTCCTTAATTTTGAGCGCTGCTTCAAGTGCCGTTGGGTAGCTCAAACCACGGCCGATGACAAACATGCTCCTTGCATCCACGATACGTTGAGCAACATCGATGATCCTGTCGCTATATCCCGGGGACAGCAATGAACGAATGCCATCCGCTGCTTTCCGGAGCAACTCTTGACCTGTCCGGGGATCGCCTGCAAGATGGTAAGCTGTCAACATGAGCAAGGCGACTTTTGCGGTATACGCTTTCGTTGAAAGAACGCAAAGCTCCGGACCTGCCTCCAGGTACATGCTCACATCGGCAATCCGGTCAAGTGTCGAGTTCTTCACATTGACCAGAGCTGCGATCCTCGCATCACGCTCTTTCGCGCTGAGAATAGACTGGATGATGTCGGCCGTTTCACCACTCTGTGAGAGTGCCGCTACCAGGGAACGGTCCGTCAGAAAATGTTCCTGGTAACCAAATTCACTGCCGACGACGAAGTTCACATGATGCTTGGCGATTCGTGAGAAGAGATAACTGCCGCTGAGGGCGGCGTAGCTTGCAGTTCCGCAACCGACGAAGAAGGTACCGTAGGCATGTCGGATTTCATCGGCGAGCACAACTGACTGGATCGATTCGGGGTCTGCCAGCCGCTCAATGACCTCCGGTTGTTCAAAAATCTCTTTGATCAGGAAATGCGGAAAACCGTTGAGCGTCGAGCTGAATCCCTCAAACTCAAATGCAGACCAGTAAAGCGGGGTAAATTCATTTGAGATTTCATTGAAACAGAAAGCGTCTTGCCCGGTTAGCTGAACAACTTGCCCATCGCTAATATACGAAACATCGTCGGCAAGCCCTGCAAGTGCAATCTGATCCGAAGCAATGTAAACGCCAGATCTGCCTCTCCCTAGAACCAGCGGGGACACATTTTTGATCGCTGTCAGTGTCGAGGTGGTGTGGTCCATGACGATGAACGCATTGAGACCCTCTAGCTGATTGAAGGATTTGAAGACTGCTGCGGCCACAGCATGCTCGTTTACTGCGCCTTCAAGATTGTCATACACTAGATGGGCGAAAATTTCTGAATCAGTTGCGCTTCTAAACAGATAGCCCTTGTCGATCAGCTGACTTCGAAGCTCCTGATGATTTTCGATGATGCCATTGTGGATGATAGCGATTCGCCCTGTGCTATCAGTATGCGGGTGGGCGTTGAGATGGGTTACTCCACCATGCGTTGCCCAGCGCGTGTGGCCGAAACCAATGGTGGAGTCTGGAAAATCCACTATCGTCGCGCCAATTTTTCCGATTTCTTTTTCTATTGATATATGACCATTGACCGACACACCTACTCCCCAGGAATCGTATCCCCGGTATTCGAGCTTGCGCAGCGCTTCAAGCACCAGCGTCCCAGTGTCAGCAGATTGGCCGACATATCCAAATATTCCGCACATCGAGCAGACTCCTTGTTCCGGTGCATTCGCATGCCCGGCTGTACATCCATAAATTGTTGATGTGGGAGGTCACTTGGATCGGAGTACTGCTGAATAGGTTTGTCCGGTGAATCACTTCGCCGTTTTGTCTATTCAATACGGTTGTACTCACACCGGTAGGTCATCCGCCGAAAATTCGATCAACCTACTCCTCGTCAGCTCGTTTCCTCTGTTAGACGAGCCCGGGCGCTACTACAAAACGAAGGTATGTTGCAAACCTTCCACACAATTACCAGATCATAACCCCTTCGAAGTATTCTAGACAACTGAATTGAGTGTGAATTGACGTACTTCGATTCGAAACCACAAACAATTCTGATTCCTCATGTATACTTCATTGTGCGTCGCTGAACCGGTATCTGAAAGCTTAATGCAAACACCGGAAACCAGTAACGAATACGAAGGCGGGCTACGGAGACTTTGTTCTCTAGATGTCGGCCAACATCCGAAATTTTGCGCAAAATTGAACCTGTCCGCCGGCCAACTCCAGGCCGGTTTTGTTGTTTTAAGCGCAACGTACCAGATAGAGAACAGGAAACGCATTGATTGATCGATATACATTGCCCAGGATGGGAGCAATCTGGAGCGAACAGCACAAGATAGATTGCTGGCTGGCGGTCGAAATCGCCGTCTGCGAAGCCTGGGCGACACTGGGTGTGATTCCCGAAGCTGCGATGCCAGCAATTCGAGCCGCCTCGTGCGATATCGATCGCATGAAAGAAATCGAACGCGAAACCGATCACGATGTCATTGCTTTTCTACGGGCGACCGGCGAAACAGTTGGCGAAGCATCACGTTTTATCCATCTCGGCCTAACGAGTTCGGACGTCATCGACACGGCACTGGCCTTGCAAATCGTCGATGCCGCGGATCAGATTATTCAGCGGTTAGATGAGCTGTTGAATGCCGTCGGTGAACAAGCGATGAAACATCGCCACACGGTGATGATCGGACGAACTCACGGGATTCATGCCGAACCTATCACCTTCGGGTTCAAGCTCGCCATGTGGTATGACGAGTTGCGCCGGTCCAGGATCAGGATCCAAGCCGCAAGAACAGGACTGGCAGTCGGAAAAATTTCTGGAGCAGTCGGAACCCACGCCAACGTACCACCGGAGTTAGAAGAAGAGGTGTGTGACCGTTTAGGTCTAGCAGTCGCTCCTGTTTCCACGCAGATTATTCAACGCGACCGGCACGCCGAATTCATTTCAGCGCTGGCAATTCTTGCGTCATCCATTGACAAATTCGCAACTGAAATCCGGCACCTGGCACGTACCGAAGTACGAGAGCTGGAAGAAGCGTTTGATGAAGGCAATCAGGGTTCGTCGGCGATGCCGCACAAGCGAAACCCACACGAAAGCGAACGGTTGAGCGGACTGGCCAGGCTGATCCGAGGCTACTCAGTGACGTCTCTTGAAAACATACCGCTCTGGCATGAACGTGACATTTCCAACTCATCGGTCGAAAGGATCACCTTCCCGGACTCCTGTATTCTCGTTGACTACATGCTGGATTTGTTCACCCATCTGGTGCAAACCTGGAACGTATACCCTGATCGCATGAAATTTAACCTGGAATCCACTGGCGGGGCGATCTTCTCCCAGCGTGTCATGCTCGCACTCGTTGAAGCAGGGCTGGATCGCCAGGACGCTTACAAGATAGTTCAGCGAGCTGCGCTGGAAGTGTGGGACAACGGCGGCAACATGAACGAGCTATTGAAACGGGAACCTGAAGTTACCGCAGTGCTTTCGGCAGACCAGTTGGATGAGTTGTTCGACATGAGTTATCACCTTCGATACATCGATGTTGCGTTTGAAAGATTAGGTCTGATTCAGTCAATCGTAGTCTGAAAGGATGAAATTCTTGTCCACCGCGCTAACCGAGCTTGAGATCTCGACTCTTCCACTGTTCCGGTCCGGAAAAGTTCGCGACACCTACGATCTTGGCGACCAGCTTCTCATGATCGCCACCGATCGGATTTCAGCCTATGACGTCGTCATGGCCGATGGTGTTCCAGACAAAGGAAAAGTGCTGACCAAACTTTCCGCATACTGGTTTGAAATAACTCGGCCTATTGTCCGAAATCATTTGCTCTCTACTGATCTTGAGGATTTACCAGAAGCTGTCAAGCCCTATGATGAAGTCCTGCGGGATCGGTTCATGATTGTGGAAAAAGCACAGCGGATTGACGTCGAGTGCGTTGTTCGCGGCTATCTGGCTGGATCAGCCTGGGCAGAGTACAAGGAATCGGGCACAGTCTGCAGCCAACCGTTGCCAGCCGGGCTCGTTGAAAGTCAACAATTTGCCGAACCCATTTTCACTCCGGCGACGAAAGAGGACGAGGGACACGACCTCAACATCCCGGTTGAGGAAATGGTTCGTCTGATCGGTTCCGATTTAACAGAGAGCATTGTTGAGGTTTCGATCAACCTGTATCAATTTGCGCGTGAACTTGCGGCCAGCCGGGGAATCATTCTTGCCGACACGAAGTTCGAATTCGGACTTGTTAATGGTGAGTTGACATTGATCGACGAGATCTTTACTCCCGATTCTTCGCGATTTTGGGATGTAGAAGAGTA